>DGAZ01000025.1:8385-12521 GCA_002384685.1 Methylophilales bacterium UBA4017
TTTAAATCAAGGCTACTAGTAGGGACGGGTAAATATAAAGACTTTCAAGAAACTAAGTCAGCAGTCGATGAGAGCGGGGCACAAATTGTAACCGTAGCTATTCGTCGAGTTAATTTAGGCCAGGATAGGAATGAGCCTTCATTATTAGACTTTTTACCACCAGATCAATACACCTACTTACCTAATACGGCCGGATGTTATACAGCCGATGATGCGGTAAGAACGTTACGCCTAGCAAGAGAGCTGCTAGATGGTCATAACCTAGTCAAACTTGAGGTTTTAGGTGACCCAAAAACCCTATATCCTAATGTTGTGGAAACACTTGAGGCTGCAAAAATACTTATCAAGGACGGTTTTGATGTTATGGTCTACACGTCGGATGACCCAATCATTGCCAAACAGTTAGAGGATATTGGTTGCTGTGCCGTGATGCCCTTGGCATCACTTATTGGATCTGGGATGGGGATATTAAATCCGTGGAACTTAGAAATTATCATTGATACCTTGTCAGTTCCGGTTATTGTGGATGCCGGAGTAGGGACAGCGTCGGATGCATCTATCGCTATGGAGCTAGGCTGTGACGGAGTGTTGATGAATACCGCCATAGCTACCGCAAAAAATCCCATCTTAATGGCAAGTGCAATGAAAAAGTCGGTCGAGGCAGGAAGGGAAGCATTCCTTGCAGGAAGAATGGAAAAAAAATTATATAGTGCCTCACCAAGCTCACCCACTACTGGGATTATTAAATAGATGACTAGTAAAACATTAACTGCAATTCAAGTAGATATTGAGACGGTATTTTCTCCCGATCGATCTTTTATTGACGAACATAGCTACGTATTCTCCTATACAGTACATATTAAGAATACTAGCGAAGAAACTGTCCAGCTAGTCAGTCGGCATTGGTTCTTTGAAAATGCCTATGGGAAAAAATATGAAGTAGAGGGGGTTGGTGTGGTTGGGGAGCAGCCACATATCGGTCCTGGCGAAGTATTTTCTTATACGAGCGCAACTGAAATCGACACCCCAGATGGTTTTATGTATGGAAGCTATCGTATGGTCAAGTCAGATAACAGTACATTTGATGCAACTATACAAAAATCTATGTTGAATATGCCAAGGACCGTGCATTGAGAAAAAATCACAGTCTCTTGCTCGTCTTATCGTTATTCCTAGTCAGTTGCGACCCAATGAATATCAAGCAGCCGGACTGTGAATGTGAAGAAATTAAGGTTACTAAAGAAGAGTCTATTAAATGTGAGGCATTCCCCGAAGAAGAAAAAGAAATAACGCAATATGGATTGCTAAAAAAAGCTGAATGGCAAGCTGTGGAAAATATCATAGCGCAGGATCATTTATCGTTAGCGTGGCCGGCGTGGTTACAAAGCTGTAATGCTTTAGCCAAAAAAGAAGCATGGGCCGAGGTATGTCGAGCCTCCAGGTTGTTAACAAGTCCTTCTGACTCAGAAATTAAACAATTTTTCTACCAGCACTTTACTTTATATCAAGCATTACAAAGCACGGGGGAGGCAGAGGGTCTGGTGACTGGCTATTATCAACCTTTACTGCAAGGTAGCAGAAAAAAAACGGGCAAGCATCAGGTTCCAATTTACGCGCCTCCTTCTGATCTCGTAACTGTGGATCTCAGTGAAATTTATCCAGACTTAAAATACAAGAGACTAAGGGGTCGCGTAGAAGGCAATAAGCTTATCCCTTACCTTACACGAGAAGAAATTAGTGAAAATGCATACCCCCTTAAGGGGCAAGAGCTGTTATGGGTTAATGATCCAGTAGAAGCATTCTTCTTAGAAATACAAGGATCGGGAGTGATTGCATTTGAGGATGGTAGTCGTACACAGGTAGGTTATGCTGATCAAAATGGGCATCCATATCGATCCATGGGAAGAGAGCTAATTCATAAGGGTGAGCTATCACGCCACAAAGTTTCCATGCAGAGCATTAAGGCCTGGGCAAAAAGGAACAAAGACAAGTTACAAAAGTTTATGAATGCTAATCCTAGTGTTGTTTTTTTTAGGGAATTACCTCCTGGATTGCCAGGTCCTATTGGTGCGCTTGGCGTACCCATCACTGCTGAAAGATCTGTTGCTGTGGATCGGAAGTTTATACCGCTTGGCGCACCTGTCATTTTGTCGACTACCGAACCTTATTCAGATAAACCCTTGGAACAATTAATGATGGCGCAAGATACCGGAGGTGCTATTGGGGGTGGCGTAAGAATTGATTATTACTGGGGCCAAGGCGATTATGCTGGGAAAAAAGCAGGCTCTATGAAACAGCAAGGTAGAGTCTGGGTCATGCTACCCAAGACTTTTATTTTTCCCGACAGTAAATAAAAAAAGGGAGCATAGCTCCCTTTTTTATATTGTATATATAAACAATAAATTACTTGTTCATTACGTACATTGTTACTTCAAAACCGAAACGCATTTCAGTAGCAGCAGGTGTTGTCCACATAATGTAATCTCCTTTTAGTTTTTAGATTCTGTATAAGTAAACTTTTTACAGTGAAACTAGTATATACAGTATTCATACTCGATGGCTTTACCTAGTCATGAAAACAACCTACGTAAAATCATGAATACCCATATAAATAATGCATAAAAAAAGGGCACATTTGCATGTGCCCTTTCCATCGTTCATTACAACAGGAGGAAGTAATTACTACGAACGATAAGCTGTTTCGCCATGAGAAGTTGAGTCAAGACCCGTTCTCTCGTCTTCTTCAGAAACACGAAGACCCATTGTGGCATCAATAATTTTAAATAGTACGTAGCTGATTACGCCACACCAGACAATCGTAATGCCGATTGATTTAGCTTGAACTATAAACTGACTCATCATAGTTACGCCATCATCAAAACCAACACCACCAAATTGTGGAGCCATTAGGACTGCAAGGCCAAGTGCACCTACGATACCTGCAACGCCATGAATACCGAAGACGTCTAATGCATCATCGTAACCCAGAGCAACCTTAAGGCTTGTTACTGCCCAGTAAGCTATGATCGAAGCAATTACACCAAGAACAATAGCGCCCATAGGACCAACCACTGCACAAGCAGGGGTAATAGCGACTAAGCCTGCGATAGCACCAGAAGCACCACCCAACATAGAAGGTTTACCTTTAGCAATCCACTCCATTGCGATCCAACCAAGTACCGCAGCTGCAGTTGCAACTTGTGTATTGATCATTACTAAACCAGCAGTCCCGTCAGCAGCTAACTCACTGCCCACGTTAAAACCAAACCATCCAGCCCAAAGTAATGAAGCACCAATCATAGTGAACGGTAGATTATGAGGAGCCATAGACTCTTTACCATAACCAATACGTTTACCAAGAACGATAGCGCCAACTAATGCCGCAATACCTGCGTTAATGTGAACCACGGTTCCACCAGCAAAATCGATCGCACCCATTTGCGAGATAATACCGCCACCCCAAACCATATGACAGATTGGTGCGTACACTAGTAACGCCCATCCAGTCAAAAACACTAGCAGTGATGAGAACTTAATACGCTCAGCAAAAGCACCAACAATAAGTGCTGGGGTTAAGGCAAAAAAGGTTAGTTGGAAAGTAACGAATACATACTCAGGGATAGAACCGGACACTGTATCTCCAGTAATACCATTTAAGAATGCCGCGCTAAATCCACCAACGTAGTCATTGTAAGGGCCTTCTGTGAATGCCAGGCTGTAGCCAAATACGACCCAAATTACCGACATCAGAGAGAAGGTTACAAAAACTTGCATCAGTACTGATAGCATGTTCTTAGAACGAACTAAGCCACCATAGAATAATGCAAGGCCAGGAATAGCCATTATTAATACAAGGATTGTTGCCATAATCATCCAGGCCGTATCACCTGAGTTTATTGTAGCGACCTCTTCCACCACCGCTGCCATTTCTTCAGACATTGCAATGTGGGAGAATCCCATCATTAAAAGACCCATAAGGCCAGTCAAACTAAACTTTGAAAATAATTTTGTCATGTCTGTCTCCTAAAGAGCGTCCTCACCGGTTTCACCAGTGCGGATTCGTTGAACTTCATCAAGACTCATAACGAAAATTTTACCGTCACCGATTTTTCCGGTAGCAGCTGATTTTGCTATAG
>DGAZ01000027.1 GCA_002384685.1 Methylophilales bacterium UBA4017
CTGCTATGTTTGAAGAAAACGCCAAAATAGCCTGTAAATTAAGAATTATTCTTGGCAGCATTGTAGACACACATACATTGCAAGCAAATTCAGATCAGATTAAAGCTAAGGTTGAAGAGTTTTCATCAAATTATGATGATTCAGCGCAAGCAATTAAATGGTTTTATGAGGATGAGAAGAGGCTCGACGAGCCAAGATCATTGGCCACTGAAGACAACGTGGTTAGCTGGTTTACCGATCAATGTAAAAAAGATTCAAAAAAAATAGAACTAGATTTGGTTTTAGCAGGTCAATTTTAAGTAAACCAAAGGAAAATATATATTTATGACTCAATCAATTAGCAGCTTCTCAGCAAACAACCTCGGTTATATACCTATGGTGGTAGAACAAAGCGGAAGAGGCGAGCGATCCTATGATATATATTCACGATTGTTAAAGGAGAGAGTAGTTTTTTTAGTTGGGCCTGTAGACGATATGACTGCGAATGTAATCGTCGCTCAATTATTATTTTTGGAAGCTGAGAATCCGGATAAAGACATATCCCTTTACATAAATTCCCCAGGTGGATCAGTAACTGCTGGCATGGCAATATATGACACAATGCAGTTTATCAAACCCGATATCAGCACGCTATGTATCGGACAGGCGGCAAGCATGGGTGCATTATTGTTGACCGCTGGTGCTGACAAGAAAAGATTTAGCCTTCCAAACTCAAGGGTAATGATCCATCAGCCATTAGGCGGATTTCAAGGGCAGGCATCAGATATAGAAATTCATGCTAAAGAAATTTTATACCTTAAAGAAAAGCTTAATACGATTATGGCAGAACATTCTGGACAATCATTAGAGAAGGTATCGAAGGATACAGACAGAGATAATTTTATGAGTGCCAAGGATGCTATGGATTATGGGTTAATAGATAAAGTTATCTCAAGCCGGTCTGACGTTAAATAGCACGCCATCATGTCTGATAAAGATCAAGTAAAAATACTTCCATGTTCATTCTGCGGTAAAAACCAGAGTGACGTTAAGAAGCTTATAGCCGGACCATCTGTTTTTATTTGCGATGAATGCGTTGAGCTGTGTAACGATATTATCAAAGAAGAATCCCAGATAGGGATTGAAGATGAAGGCAGGTCAGATGAACTTACACTATTAAAACCTAAGGAACTATTTCACAAGCTCGATGAGCATGTTATTGGCCAAGAAGAAGCAAAAAAAAGTTTGGCAGTAGCGGTATATAATCACTATAAAAGACTGCAAGTGTCAGACAAAAAAGATGAGCTGTCTGATGTAAAAATTTCTAAAAGTAATATTTTATTTATCGGACCAACTGGATCTGGTAAGACATTGCTTGCTCAAACACTAGCCGATCTCCTGCAAGTCCCTTTTGTAATGGCAGATGCTACCACCTTAACCGAAGCTGGTTATGTTGGTGAAGATGTAGAAAATATCATGCAGAAGTTACTTCAGCGTTGTGAATACGATATTGAAAAAGCACAAAAGGGTATTGTATACATTGACGAGGTCGATAAGATTTCAAGGAAAACAGATAACCCTTCAATAACACGCGATGTATCAGGGGAGGGTGTTCAACAAGCTCTTTTAAAGTTAATTGAGGGAACAGTAGCATCTGTACCTCCACAAGGCGGCCGTAAACATCCTAATCAAGAGTTTGTCCAAATAGACACAACAAATATTCTATTTATATGTGGTGGAGCCTTTGACGGATTAGAAAAAATTATCAAAGAAAGAACTGAAAAAAATAGCATTGGGTTTGGGGCTGAGGTTCAGGGGAAATCAGACGTAAAAGCTTTTGGTGATGTTGTGAAAAACGTGCAATCAGAAGACCTTATAAGGTTTGGGTTAATTCCTGAATTTATAGGTCGCCTACCTGTAATTACGACTCTGGAAAGCTTAGACAAAGAAGCCTTAATAAGAATTCTAATTGAGCCTAAAAATGCCTTAACCAAGCAGTTTAAAAAGTTATTCCGTATTGAAGGAGTGGAGTTAGATTTTAGACCAGAAGCATTGGAAGCTATTGCAGAAAAAGCCTTAGAAAGAAAGTCTGGCGCACGTGGCCTTCGATCGATATTAGAAATTGCTCTAAAGGAAACTATGTTCGAGCTTCCGACCACCCATAACCTGGAAAGAGTGGTGATTGATGGAAATGTTATCAATGAAAATACCAAGCCTTTAATGATTTTTTCTGAAAAGGATAAGCAACAGCAAGCGAAATAAGCATTGCATTGCCCTTGTAATTTTTACAAACATCACCATACTTAAGTTAAGTTAAACACTACGAAATCAAACATAATTAATGAAAAAAGACACTGATAACCTAATATTACCAATGCTCCCTTTGAGAGATGTTGTTGTGTACCCTCAATTAGTTATTCCATTATTTGTTGGACGAGAGAAGTCAATACAGGCTATTGAAAAGGCTAACAATGGTGACAAAAAGATTTTTCTAGTTGCTCAAAAGAATGCCAGTAAAGATGAGCCTGCCATTAAAGATTTGTATAAAGTCGGTACGGTCGCAACAATTCTTCAAATGCTGAAGCTACCCGATGGAACAGTTAAGGTTTTAGTAGAGGGGCTTGATAGAGCTGATGTAACAAAATTCAATGAAAAGGGTAGTTATTGGTCAGCCAATATTAGCCTTATTTCGATTAAAGAACGAAAAGATAAGAAAACCATGGCATTTATGCGGTCGGTTTTTTCACAATTTGATCAATATGTTAAATTGAATAAAAAAATTCCGCCGGAGATATTAACCTCACTTACAGCAATAACAGAACCAGGAAGGCTGGCTGATTCGATTGCGGCTAATCTAACCCTTAAGCTCTCTGAAAAACAAAATATTCTTGAGACGTATGATATTAAATCTCGACTGGATCTGTTGTTGAATATTATGGAGTCTGAGATTGACATTCTTCAAGTTGAGAAAAAGATTCGAGGTAGGGTGAAGAGTCAGATGGAGAAATCACAAAGGGAGTATTACCTTAACGAACAAGTGAAAGCTATTCAAAAGGAGCTAGGCGAGCAAGATGAGAATGCAGAGCTAGAAGAGCTAGAGCAAAAAATTAAGGGTGCCGATATGAGCGTTGAAGCGTTAGAAAAATGCCTATCGGAATTAAAAAAATTAAAACTTATGTCTCCTATGTCTGCGGAAGCATCTGTCGTAAGAACTTATATAGAAACCATTATTGGGCTACCATGGGCCAAGAAAGCAGAAATTAATCAGGACCTTGGTAACGCTCAAATTAACTTAGATGAAGATCATTACGGGTTAGAGAAGGTAAAAGAGCGCATCGTAGAGTACCTGGCTGTTCAAAATAGAGTAGGTAAGTCTAAAGCACCGATACTATGTCTTGTTGGCCCTCCTGGGGTTGGTAAAACATCATTAGGTCAGAGCATTGCGAAAGCAGTGAATAGAAAGTTTGTGCGTATGGCATTGGGTGGTGTTAGAGATGAAGCAGAAATCCGAGGACATAGACGGACGTATATTGGATCAATGCCTGGAAAAATTTTACAAAATATGACCAAGGTAAACTCAAACAACCCACTATTTCTTCTTGATGAAGTTGACAAAATGGGCCAAGATCTTAGAGGAGACCCTTCTTCGGCGTTACTAGAGGTACTTGACCCTGAACAAAACCATACATTCACGGATCACTACGCAGAAATAGAATACGATCTCTCCGATGTAATGTTTGTAGCTACGGCAAACTCAATGAATATTCCTGAGCCATTACTTGATCGAATGGAAATAATTAGACTAGCGGGTTACACAGAGCAAGAGAAAGTTAGTATTGCGCATAAATACCTTATCCCCAAGCAGTTTAAGAATAATGGGCTAAAAAAATCGGAGCTCAATATTACCGAAAGAGCGGTAAAAGATATTGTGCAATTTTATACGAGAGAAGCTGGAGTTAGAAGGTTAGAGCAAGAGATTGCGAAAATATGCCGTAAAGTAGTAAAAGCAATTGCAACAATGAAAAATCCAACAAAATTTATTGTTAGTAATAAAAATATTGCCGATTATTTGGGCGTAAAAGTTTACGATATTGGCCTTGCAGCGAAAAAAAATCAAGTAGGTCAGGTTACTGGCTTAGCATGGACTCAGGTCGGAGGAGAACTGTTAACCATCGAGGCCGTAGAGCTTCCAGGGAAAGGAAAAACCATCCTAACAGGCAAGCTTGGAGATGTTATGCAGGAATCAATTCATGCAGCCTTAAGTGTTGTTAGAAATCGTGCGAAGCGGCTAGGTATTGATGAATTATTTCATGAAAAAAAAGACATTCACATTCATTTTCCTGAAGGAGCCACACCTAAAGATGGTCCAAGTGCAGGTATTGGCATTACTACTGCAATAATTTCCTCATTAACAGGAATTCCTGTCAGGTCTGATGTTGCTATGACTGGTGAAATTACATTACGGGGAGAGGTTTTACCTATAGGTGGATTAAAAGAAAAGTTGTTAGCGGCACATAGAGGGAATATCAAGACTGTTATTATTCCTGAGCAAAATGCTAAAGATTTAGCTGATATTCCAGATGAGATTAAGAGTCAAATGGAAATAATTCCAACCCAATGGATTGACAAGGTTCTAGAGATAGCTTTAACAAAGATGCCACAACCAAGCGGGAATAAAATTAAAGCTAAACCCCACGATCAGGGAAAGAAATTAGTTGGTGTTAATAAAACGGTCGCGCATTAAAAATTATAGGGTTTTTCGCTAGCTTTGTGAGGAAGTCTATTGTAAAATGGCGAGCTCAAATTCTGGGGAATTTGGGTGCTTAGCTCAGTTGGTAGAGCGTCGCCCTTACAAGGCGAATGTCACAGGTTCGACCCCTGTAGCACCCACCATTATGGAGTGGTAGTTCAGTTGGTTAGAATACCGGCCTGTCACGCCGGGGGTCGCGGGTTCGAGTCCCGTCCACTCCGCCAATACTTAATTAAGGCGAATGAAAGTTCGCCTTTTTTAATATAAAAAGAACCTTTAATTAATAACTCAGTCTTCATGATTGAAATTTATAAAGATAGGTAATGAAATTATGTTGGACAAAATAAGAAATAGTACTGATTCAAAATTAGCAAAAATAATTCTAGGAATCATCATCATTCCTTTTGCCTTATTCGGGATAGATTCTTATCTTAGTTCAGTCGGATCAAATGTATATATTGCCAAAGTTAATGGGGTAGATATATCAGCCCAACAATATCAAAATACCGAAGCCATGATTCGTGATCAAATGTCTGATCCAAAAACTGACCCAGCACTATTTGATTCACCGGAGTTTAAAAAAGCCGTTTTGGATAACATCATTTCTACGGAGCTTATGAATCAATCTATCGATAAAAATGGATTTGTTATCAGTGATGAGCAATTAGGTGCTTATATTGTTGGGATGCCTGACTTTCAAGAAAATGGCAAATTTTCACAGGAGCGCTACGATCAAATTGTTCAATATAATAATTTAACACCGAAAAAGCTTGAAGATAAAATACGTAATCAAATGGCTACACAGCAAGCTAAAGATAGCTTAAATCGTTTAATTTATGTGCCCACTGAGATCACACAACCTTTAGTTAACCTTGCCTACCAGAAGCGAGATATAAGCCTTCATGAAATAAAGTTAGACGATTACAAAAAGAAAATTAAACCCTCTGACGAGGATGTAAAAACATTTTATGATGAAAATACATCAAATTTTATAATGCCAGATAGGGTAAAAATTGAATTTTTGATTTATTCGGTAGCTGGTATTGTTCCAAGCATTTCTATTACAGATGAGGAAGTAAAAGAATTTTTCGAAGCAAATAAAGGGAAGTTTGAAGCTAATCAACAGCGAAGAGCCAGCCATATACTGTTTGCTTATCAGCCAGGTATTGATTTTGAAGAAAAAGCAAAGATAAGAGACTTGGCACAAACAACATTAAATGAGATTAAAAAAACTCCTAAAATTTTTGAAAATAAAGTTAAAGAGCTTTCCCAAGATATTGAATCCGCGAAGCAGGGCGGCGATCTAGGATTTTTCTCCCGCACTGATATGGTTAAATCTTTCGCTGATGCAGCTTTTGATCTAAAGGTCGGAGATTTATCTGAGATAGTAGAAACGGAGTTCGGTCTTCATATTATCAAGCTTACTGAGATAAAAGGTGAGCAGGTGAGTTTTGATAAGATAAAAGCGCAAATTAAAGGAGAGCTTATTTACGGCAAGGCTCTTGATCAATATGCCACTAATGCTGAGAATTTTAATAATACCGTTTATGAAAACTCTGCAGATCTTTCCGTGGCTTCGAAAAAATTCGATTTAGAAGTTCAGCAAAGCCAGTGGCTCAGCCTTGATGATGCAAAAAGATTTTTTAATAATGACGCTTTCGCAAATGAAATATTTGCACAGGAATCTATCTCATCAAAAACAAACACCTTAGCCATAGAGGTTTCGCCTAATAATTTAGTTTCCGCACGCGTTATCGATTTTAGTCCATCTGCACTTCAACCATTAAAGGAAATTAAGGAAAAGGTTGTTGATTTAATTATTGAAAGAAAAAGCCAAGAGCTAATTATTGAAGATGGAAATAAATTGGTTGAGGATTTACAAAGCAGTAAGAGGAAGGTTGAATGGTTTGACGAGTTAGTTATTGATAGATTTGATAAAAAAGGACTATCAGACCAATTGGTTAAGAAGATATTTCAAGTAGATACAGCTCAATTGCCAGCTTATTCAGGATTATATGATCTGAAAGGTGAGTATTTTGTTATTAAAATTAATAAAGTAATTAATGATAAGGTTACTGACGCACTATCTGTTGATCTTTATAGGGAAGAGTATGAGAAAGCTTTAAAAGGAGCTATACAAGCAGCTTACATTGATGATTTAAGGGCTGACGCAACAATTAAGATCAACCCTAAGGTACTGTCTCCTAATCAATAGTACCTGCTGCAGTTATGTTCATTCCACCGTCCACGTAAGTAATTTCACCAGTTATTCCACTAGCTAAATTGCTGCATAAAAAAGCTGCAGCATTTCCTACCTCATGAATCGTAACATTTCTTTTTAAGGCAGCATGCTTTTCGTTGTATCCAATCATCTTATCAAAGTTGGCAATACCTGATGCAGCTAATGTTTTTATTGGTCCAGCCGAAACCGCATTAACCCGTATACCTTTGTCGCCAAGACTATGAGACATATAACGAACATTAGCCTCCAAACTTGCCTTTGCTAAACCCATTACATTGTAATTTGGCATTGTTCTCTCTGCACCAAGATAGCTAACTGTAAGCAAGCTAGCATTTTCATTAAGATAAGGAAGGGCTGCTTTTGCCAGGGCAGTAAAGCTATACGAGCTTATGTCATGCGCTATAGCAAAATTCTCCCTGGTCGTTGCTTCAACGAAATCACCAGCCAATGCTTCTTTAGGAACAAATGCAATGGAATGCACTAGTACGTCAAATTTATCCCAATGTTTACTTAGCTTTGGAAATAGATCATTTATATGTGCGTCACTTGCTACGTCACAAGGAAGAACAATCTTAGAGTCAAAATCTGATGCTAGCTTCTCGACCCTTCCTTGATGCTTTTCCATTTGGTATGTGAATGCAAGCTCTGCTCCTTGCTTCTTCATTGCAGATGCAATGCCGTAAGCAATAGATCTGTCGCTTAACAACCCTAGTATTAATACCTTCTTACCGTTTAAAAATCCCATTTTTAGACTTCTTTCTTTGGTTAGTTATCGTTTTTAGGATCCATCACATCACGCAATCCTTCACCTAGCAAATTATAACCCAATACTGTAAACAGAATAGCCATACCAGGAAATAATGAAAGCCACCACGCAAACTGGATGTACTCTTTCCCATCTGTCAGTATGTTACCCCATGAAGCAGTTGGAGCCTGAACACCAAGCCCCAGGAAACTTAATCCTGATTCAACTAATACTGCGCTGGCTATCCCTAGAACAGAGCTTACTATTATAGGTGTTAGGCTATTTGGTAGTAAATGTTTGGTTATTATTTTTAAATCACTGGCACCCATGGTTTGTGCAGCCATGACATACTCTCTCTGCCTTAAGCTAAAAAATTCCGCTCTAACCAGCCTGGTTACCCCCATCCAAGACGTTAACCCAATAACAATCATAATGTTCCATATAGACGGCGTTAAAAATGCTATAACAGCTAAAATAAGGAAGAACGAAGGGATAGAGAGCATTATGTCTACCAGCCTCATTATGAGCGAATCTATCCACCCTCTATAGTACCCAGCGATTGAGCCAAGAATAATGCCTATTCCCGTAGCAATACCAACAGCCACAAATCCTACAAGCAAGGAAATCCGTGCACCAAATAGCATGCGTGAAAAAACATCTCGCCCAAGGCCATCGGTACCCATAAGATGCCCTTTTGAGGGGGCGATCAATATAGATTCTATGTCGATAAAATTTGGATCATAGGGGGCAATGATAGGGGCAAATAGGGCAAGAATTAGAATCAAAAAAATAATGATTAATCCTGATAAAGCAAGTGGATTGCGGATGATTTTCATCATCTTATAATACCTTTGCGAACTCTTGGATCAGCCCATGCGTACCCCAGATCGGCTATCAGGTTACCAAATAAAGTTAAAACAGAACCTATGGTAAGAATCCCCATAATTACTGGGAAATCGCGCATCAAAACGGAATCATAAAATAATTTTCCCATACCCGGTATGGCAAAAATGGATTCAGCAATAACAGAACCTCCGATTAAGCCAGGTATTGATAAACCAACAATGGTTATTAAAGGAAGTACCGCATTTTTAAGCGCGTGAACAAAAATTACTTTTTTTTCACTTAATCCTTTTGAGCGAGCAGTTGTTATAAAATCCTGATGTAATACCTCCAGCATTCCGTTTCTTACATACAAGGATATACCAGCTAAACCGCTAAGAGATGAAACAAACACGGGTAAGATCAGGTGTTTAAGTAGATCAAGTGTTTGTGAAAATGAGTCAAGTGATAGGTAGCCCTGACTATGAAGCCCTGATATTGGGAGCCATTGGTTAGCTACGCCGGTCCAGTACATTAAGAGCAGGGCAAGCCAAAAACCAGGTATAGCAAAACCGATAAAAACAAACAATGTTATTGATCGATCTACCCACGTATTTTGTTTGATCGCTGATAAGGTTCCAAGAACAATGGATACGGAAAAAATAATAACAATACCTAAAAGATTTATTAATAAGGTAATAGGGAGTGATTCCTGAATTAGACCTTTTGTAATATTTCCATTTTTATCTTTTTCTTCCCAAAGCACTGGCCGTTGATGAGAGGAGAAAGATCTACCAAAGTCTAATTTCACAATACGCTTTAACCACAAGGTATATTGAACGATAACAGGCTTATCAAGATTGTATAGCTCCCTTAATTTTTGTCGAGATTCTTCTGAGGCCTTTGGATTAAATGAGGCCTCGTTAGATGTAACATCACCTGGAGCAAGGTGCATAATAAAGAATGATATGAGGCTAATACCAATCAGCATAGGGAACATCCACAACACTCTTTTGATAAGGTATTTAAGCATCTTTAATTTGCCATCTCATTTCTTCTAAGTGATTTGGGCATAAACCATTCATAGCTATTATGATATATTCCAGCTGGTGGAGCAGGATTTTTAATGCCCTGCACTCGCTTATTTACTGCAGACAAACCATACCCCGCATAAAGGTAAACGATAGGAGAGTCACTTAGTAAGTGCTCAGAAAATTTGTGGTAAATACGTTCGCGTTTATTAGGGTCAAGCTCTTTTCTGCCATCCTCAAGAAGCTTATCAACATTTTTATTGCTGTAACCAATAAAGTTAAACTGCCCAGGCCCTTGCTGACTAGAATGCCAGATATTATACTGATCCGGATCAAGCGAGAGGCTCCACCCTAAAACTACCGCATTAAAATCCCCTGTTTTTATGAAGCGATTGATAAAGCTAGCCCACTCAATTACTCGAATAGTTACATCAATCCCTATCTCTTTCAGTCTTCTTTGCACAAGAACCGCAGTCATCTCTCTTTGTTTGTTTTGGTTAGTAAGTATTTCAAA
>DGAZ01000005.1:0-8625 GCA_002384685.1 Methylophilales bacterium UBA4017
CCAAAAGGGGTATGACCTAAATCGTGAGCCAAGGCAATGGTTTCGGCTAGATCCTCATGGCACTCGAGTGCACGGGCAATGCTCCTGGCAATCTGCGACACCTCGATAGAGTGGGTTAGGCGGGTGCGGAACATATCTCCCTCGTGGTTGACAAAGACTTGTGTTTTGTACTCCAAACGCCTAAAGGCGGATGAGTGAATAATGCGGTCGCGGTCTCTTTGAAAGGCATTTCTATTCGTCGTGCCTGGCTCTATATGCAAGCGTCCTCGTGAGACTGAGGGGTCGGACGCGTAGTTTTTTAGCACCATGGCTTAGAACGATTTCTGTTGTAAGGTTTTGTGCAAGGCTGCTTCTGCGTAGTCACTGGTCAGTATCGCATCGCCAATAGTTTTTTGGAGTATCAGATGGATACGGCCCTGTTGTGACTTCTTATCCGACTGCATCAGACCCATAAACTGATCGACCGGTATATCTGGTGGGTTAATGGGAAGATTAGCGTCAGCAATCAACTGTTTTGTTCGATCAAACTCATCGGGCTTAAGCCACCCCAGTTCCTTGGATAAAAATGCTGCCATCACCATGCCCACTGCTACCGCCTCACCGTGTAACCAGTTGCCATAGCCCATCGCATGCTCAATGGCATGGCCAAACGTGTGGCCCAGATTAAGCGTAGCTCGGATGCCTTTAGATGATTCAAATTCATCCTGGGCAACGACGTCGGCCTTATTCTCGCAGGACCTTATGACCGCCTCAATCAACGCAGAGGAATCCTTGTTAATTAATGCAGGCATAGCGTTCTCGAGCCATGCAAAAAATGCCGCATCCCTAATCAAGCCATACTTAATAACCTCTGCTAAACCTGCACTCAGCTCTCTTTTGGGCAGGGTTTTCAGCACATCGACGTCGGCAATCACGCATTGTGGTTGATAAAATGCCCCGATCATATTCTTTCCTAGCGCGTGGTTGATCCCGGTTTTACCCCCCACCGATGAGTCAACCTGAGATAGAAGGGTGGTAGGCATCTGAATAAATTTGACTCCCCGCATAAAACTTGCCGCCGCAAAGCCGGTGATATCGCCTATGACTCCGCCGCCAAGAGCAATGAGCATCACCTCACGATCGCATTTATTTTTTAATAGTGCCTCATAGATGGTATTGAGCGTTTCTGTGTTCTTATATTGCTCGCCATCAGGCAGAATAATAGGCAGGATACTTTTGTCATCCCCAAGGGCTTTAGTGACCGTATCCAAATACAGGGGAGCGACTGTCGTATTGGTAACAATAACAACATGATCGGTATGGATATGGTCGTGTAAAATAGTCGGATGACTAATTAACTGCTCGCCGACATAAATAGGGTAGCTTCTATCGCCCAGGTCAATATTAATGGTCTTCATGGCACCTCAAAGTCGTAATGATTTCGTCTGCAATATCTACAGCACGTTTGTTCTTGGTTTGAATTATATAGTCTGCGCATGATTCGTACAAAACCTCCCTACTCTCCAGCAGCTCTTTGAGCTTCTGTTTCACATCCACATGTTGCAATAAAGGCCGCGATTTATCGTTAGCCAATCGCCTTGCCAATTCGTCGGTATGCGCCTTGAGGTAAATGACACTTCCAGACTGCGCCAACAATTCCCTGTTGTCTCTTGATAACACCATGCCGCCGCCCGTCGCCAAAACCATATCATTTTTGGTTACAAGCTCTATTAAACAACTGGCCTCTCGTTTACGAAACCCCTCTTCACCTTCATACTCAAATATCAGCGGCACCTTAACCCCCGTCTTTTCTTCAATCAGCACGTCACTATCCATAAAGGTGAAATGAAGTTTTTTAGCGACGATTTTTCCAATGGTAGTCTTACCCGACCCCATCAAACCAATTAAGAATATTCTGTGTGTACTTTTAGTCATGCCATTGCTTCACTTAAATTTTTTAGTTTTATGCAAAATAAATTTACTTATACCTCTATAATAAACCTTTAAGAAGAAAAATAAATTTTCATCACATGTTTACAAAAATAAAAAATTACCTATTAATCATCATGCTGGCTGGCATGTCGTTAATGGCGCTAGTTTTTTTTATTGTTGCACTCATTTACCCCACACTCCCTAATGTCAGTCATCTTCAACAATACCGCCCCAAAGAACCGCTGCAAATTTTTTCGCAAGAAGGTTTATTAATAGCCGAATTTGGTGAAGAGAGACGGGATCATGTGCTGATTCAAAACGTGCCCCAAAAAATGATTAATGCCATTTTGGCTATTGAGGACAGAAGGTTCTTCGAGCACCCAGGGATTGATATCATCGGCGTCCTCCGAGCTGCCTTAAAAAATATCTCCGGCCAGGGCCATGAGGGGGCAAGCACGATCACAATGCAAGTAGCACGCAATTTTTTCCTTTCATCAGAAAGAACCTTTAAAAGAAAAATTAATGAAATATTGCTCGCAATAAAAATAGAAGACTCCTTATCAAAAGAAGAGATTCTTGAGCTCTACGTTAATCAAATTTATTTAGGTCAGCGGGCCTTTGGTTTTTCCGCGGCAGCCAATGCCTATTTCAATAAAAGTCTGGACGAACTAAATCTAGCAGAATCTGCCTTGTTAGCAGGACTTCCCAAAGCGCCTAGTAGGTATAACCCGCTAATCAATCCTGAGCTAGCTATTCAAAGACAGCAGGCCGTACTAAGAAGCATGCTAAGGCATGGCTACATTGATAATCCCACCTACCAAATTGCCCTCGAAGAGCCAATTAATTTAAGAGATTCTGTCAGTAAGCGTGAGCTGAAAGCTGACTACGTGGCAGAAATGGTGCGGCAGGAACTTTATGCTGAGTTTGGCGAGGATATCTATACCAGTGGGCTAAAAGTATATACCACCATAAAAAAAAGAAACCAGATATTCGCCAATAAGGCTGTGCAAAACAACTTTATTAATTACATGATTCGTAACGGCCTCACCCCACCAGAAAATTTTATGAGTCTAGAAGCCCGCGAGTATAAAGACACGAAGGAGCGTGACAAACACCTGCTTCAGCAGCTAAGGTTAATTCCTACCTACGGAGAATTCATGCCCGGTGTCATTCTCTCCGCTCAACCTCTCCAAATAACGGCGTTATTGAAAAATGGTCAAAAAATCAATGTGTATAAGAGAGGTTTGAAGCTGGTTCAAAAAGACTTCCTCATCGAGGAGCAGGGCGAAAAGATGATTAAGCCAGGAGTAGTAATGCGCTTTGTAAAAAACCGTGGTGTTTGGCATGTAACCCAACTCCCCGAGGTTGAGAGTTCTTTGGTGTCGATGGACCCCCAGTCAGGAGCAATTGTAGCGTTAGTCGGGGGATTTGATTTTTACCGTAATAAGTATAACCATGTCACGCAAGCACAAAGGCAGCCTGGGTCCATTTTTAAGCCGTTCATATACTCTGCCGCACTGGAGAAAGGCATTAATGCCGCAACCCTGGTTAATGATGGCTACCTCTATATTACTGCGAAGGAACTAAATTCCACCGAGAACTGGGAACCGCAAAACTACAATGAAAAATTTTCCGGTCCCCTTCGATTAAGAGAGGGTTTAGCCAAATCGAAAAATTTAGTTGCTATCCGCGTATTAAAAAATATTGGGCCAGAATATGCGCAGGATTATATTTCGCGCTTTGGATTTGACCCAAAAAAACACCAACCGTACCTTTCTATGGCTTTAGGTGTTGGGGAAGTGACGGCCATGGAGATGGTCTCGGCATATAGCGTTTTTGCTAATGGGGGCTATCTAAAAAAACCGTATTTTATAGATAAAATTATTGATTCCCAAGGGCGAAAAGTGAAACTCAGCTCTGCCTTAATGAACGCCGAGGTACCCAGAATCATTGACCCAAGAAATGCATTTATTATGACCGATATGCTAAAAGAGGTTATTAATTCAGGTACGGCCAGAAAAGCAAAAAGGTTGAAACGAAATGATATTGCTGGGAAAACTGGCACCACTAACAACCTAATTGATGCATGGTTTGCCGGCTACAATCCTGACATTGTTACCGTCACTTGGATGGGATTTCCCCAACCTAAGCCGTTAGGTGACAAAGAAACTGGCTCAAGAGCAGCGCTACCCATTTGGATTGACTACATGGAACCTATCCTGGAGGATTACCCAATTAAAATGCTCGTCGAGCCCGAAGGCATATTGCCGCTCAAGGTAAAAGAGTCAGATGGAACTTTAGCCGGTCCAAATGAGCCTGGTATATACGAGTATTTTTATGATGAATTCTTACCGAAAGACAACGCATACTTTATGATCAATTAATCAGCAATGCATTTCCATGGCAAAAGATCACACAAAAAATGTTCGTCTATCGATAGCCAGTAAGGCTGCTGAAATTATCATGGAAGAAGGGATTAATGACTATCAATATGCAAAAAAGAAAGCGGTTCGCTACCTCGATCTAGATGCTTCAGATATCCTACCCTCTAATGATGAAATAGATAAAGCACTCATAAATTATCGACTAATCTTTACAGCCGAAATTGATATAGATCTAGTAAAGATTCTAAAAACCGAAGCCCTTGCGATCATGGCATTTTTTGCAGACTTTAATCCTTACTTTGTCACCCAAATTTTTGAAGGCCTACTCCCTAAATATCCGATTATTCAAATCAATCTTTTTAGCGATAACATGAAAGAAATTGAATACGTTTTATTAAATAACAACATACCGTTTGCAACCAAAGATTTTAATATTTCGGAAAAAAGGACCAAGAAACAATCCGTAAAGAAAATACCCATCATTCTCATAGAAAGAGGCTCTATTCCCATAGAGCTTAAAATTTTTGAGGCACATGACCAGAAGATTAATAGAAAGAATTTGATGAATATGAGAGGGCTTGATTTCAAGCAGCTCAGTAACTTTGACCCTAATTCCCTTCTTTCAGATACTTAGCAACATCTAAAGCAAAATAGGTCAATATGGCATCAGCTCCTGCTCGCTTAAAGGCAATTAATGACTCCATGACGACTTTTCTTTCATCCAACCATTGGTTCTGGCTAGCAGCCTTAATCATGGCATATTCACCGCTCACTTGATAGACAAAGGTGGGCTTCTCAAACGTATTTTTTACTCGAAAGACAATATCAAGATAAGGCATTCCAGGTTTCACCATTACCATATCGGCCCCTTCATTTATGTCCAGTTCGACCTCATAAAGCGCTTCATTGCTATTGGCAGGATCCATCTGATAAGTTTCTTTTGAAGACGCGCCCAAAGAAGCAGAAGACCCGACAGCCTCTCTAAATGGCCCGTAAAATGCAGAGGCGTACTTTGCGGAGTACGATAAAATCTTGGTATCAAAGAAACCCTCTTTTTCTAATGCTTGCCTTATACTCCCCACCCTTCCATCCATCATATCAGAGGGTGCAACAATGTTTGATCCCGACCTAGCATGGGCAATTGCCTGCTTCACAAGCACCTCAACTGTTTCATCATTAAGAACAGATCCTTGATCATCGATAAGTCCATCTTGGCCATGACTAGTATAAGGATCCAGTGCTATATCAGTAATGACCCCCAGTGAAGGTAAGGCTTTCTTAAGGGCTTTAATCGCTTGTGGGATAAGTCCGTCAACGTTGTAGGACTCTTTCGCGTCCAATGATTTTTTTTCATCATTAATGACAGGGAATAATGCAATAGCAGGGATACCCAAATCGTAACATTGAGTTGCGTCCAAAATAAGCTGATCAATGCTCAGCCGAAAAATACCGGGCATCGATGCTATGGTTTGGCGCATATTAAATCCTTCAATTACAAACATCGGGTAAATCAGGTCATCTACTGACAAATGATTTTCTCTTGCAAGTTTTCTTGAGAACTCATGGTTGCGTATTCTTCTAGGTCGATTAGTAATCATATATTGTCCAATAAGCGCTTGAGTGAATTACCAGGGTCATCGTCCCGCATAAATGCCTCTCCCACTAAAAAGCTATAGATACCATGCTGATTCATCAGCCTTATATCTTCAGGAGAGAAAATGCCTGACTCGGTAACCGTAATCCTATCTGGAGGTATTTCATTCAGTAAATCTAAAGTTGTCTGTAGAGTCACATCAAAAGTTTTTAAGTTCCGATTATTGATCCCTATTAATTTGGTATTCAGTTGTAGCGCTTTTTCAAGCTCATATCCGTCATGAGACTCTACCAAAACATCCATGCCTAATGCATTAGCTATGGACTCAAGCTCTTGCATCTGCGACAACTCTAACGCAGCAACAATAAGCAAAATGCAATCAGCACCCAAAGCTTTGGATTCATATATCTGATAAGGATCGATCATAAAATCCTTGCGCAATACGGGTAAGGTGCAATGATTTTTTACCAGCTGGATGTAATCTGCATGTCCCTGAAAATAATCTTTATCCGTCAGCACGGAAAGGCAGGTAGCACCTCCTTCTTGATAGGAACTTGCGATTTCAGCTGGATCAAAATTTTCTCTGATCACTCCTTTTGAGGGGCTGGCTTTTTTTATTTCTGCAATCACGGCCGAATGATTATTTTTAACTTTGTTACTGATTGCAGTAATGAATGCTCTCTCATCCTGAATAGCATGAATTTCTTCCTCTAGATTAAGAAGGGATTTTTTTGATCTATTAGCAGCAATTTCTAATTTTTTAGTTGCCAGTATATTGTCTAGTATATTACCCATGAGATTCTTTAATTAATTCGTTTAATTTATTCAATGCTGCCCCATTATCAATAACCCTAACAGCCCTTTCAATTCCAGACTGAAGCTCGGGAGTAATGCCACTAACATATATCGCCGCCCCAGCATTCAATAAAGTGATATTCCTAGCTGTAGAATGCTCACCTTGCAATACATTCATCATCATGGCTTTGGATTGCTCAACATTCTCGACCGTAATATCATCGATATGGCCTATGGGCAGATTAAAATCTTCTGGTTTTACAGTGAATTCATTGATGCGATTATTTTTTAGTTCCGCGACATGGGTGGGGCCTGTTATAGAAATTTCATCCATACCATCATCACCTGACACTATAAAGACATGGTTGCTGCCAAGCATACGTAAGACTTGAGCAAAAGTAGCACATAGTTGTTGGCTAAACACGCCTACTACCTGGGACTGAGCATTGGCTGGGTTAGTCAAAGGTCCTAGCAAATTAAAAAACGTCCTGATGCCCAGCTCCTTCCTTGCCGGGGCCACATACTTCATAGCGGGGTGATAATTCGGTGCGAACATAAAACCGATACCGATCTTATCCACCAAAGCGGCCATACCCTCATGCGTTAAATTAACATGGACTCCCATAGCCTCAAGAACATCTGCACTTCCACATTTTGACGACACCGATCTCCCGCCATGTTTTGCTACCCTTGCCCCTGCTGCCGCTGAGACAATTGCGCTCAACGTGGATACATTGAAAGTTTGAAGACTATCACCCCCGGTACCACAGGTATCTATCAAATGGTTGCGGTTGGTCAATGTCACTCGATGAGATTGTTCGCGCATTACTTTCGCTGCTGCAGCAATCTCGTTGACGGTTTCTCCTTTTATTCTTATCCCGACCATAAAACCAGCAATTTGCGCTGGTGTTAATTTACCGGTCATAATATTCGTCATAACATCAGTCATTTGGTCATCGGACAAATCCCTTCCCTCAATGAGCTGCGTTAAATAATGATGAATAGAATCAGTCATCATTTTTTATGAAATTCCTTAGTAAGTCGTGTCCGTGCTGCGTAAGAATAGACTCAGGATGAAATTGGACTCCCTCTACCGCTAGCTCCTTGTGCCGCACTCCCATAATTTCTTGATCATCAGTCCATGCTGTCACTTCAAAACATGATGGCAGTGACTCCCTCTCGATAACTAGAGAATGGTAACGTGTGGCAATAAAAGGCTTAGCTAGTCCCCTGAAAACACCTTGCTCATTATGATAAATTTGCGATGTTTTGCCATGCATAATGGTTTGTGCGTGAATAATTTTGCCTCCGAATGCCTGGCCAATAGTCTGATGCCCTAAACATACGCCTAAAATTGGAATCTTACCCTTAAATTGGTTCACGATGCTTAACGATATGCCCGCTTCATTGGGAGTGCATGGGCCGGGAGAAATTACAATAAACTCAGGGTTTAAAAGGGTGATAGCTTCAATGGAGATTTGATCATTACGATGCACAAGCACCTCTTGCCCTAGCTCAGAAAAATACTGTACGAGATTGTAGGTAAATGAATCGTAATTATCAATCATCAACAACATATTAGTTATCCTCTCCAGACTGCACTAATTCAGCAGCCCTTAAGATAGCCTTAGCTTTATTTTGTGTCTCAATCCATTCATTTTCAGGAATGGAGTCGGCGACAATGCCTGCTCCTGCCTGCACATACAATGTATTATCCTTGATGACAGCGGTCCGAATAGCAATAGCCACATCCATGTCACCATTAAATCCTAAATACCCAACTGCGCCGGCGTAGATGCCTCTTTTTGTTGGCTCAAGTTCATTGATAATCTCCATTGCCCTAACCTTAGGTGCTCCGCTTACTGTCCCTGCTGGGAAGGTTGCCTTTAATACGTCCATAGCACTATACGAATCACTTAATGATCCTTCAACATTAGACAC
>DGAZ01000005.1:8891-10979 GCA_002384685.1 Methylophilales bacterium UBA4017
ACATGTTCAGCAATTTCCTTTGGGTCACTTAATAGGTCTTTTTCCAAAAATGCATCTTCTTGCTCATTTTTTCCTCTTGGTCTTGTTCCGGCTATCGGCCGAACAGAAACCTTTCTATCTTCTAGCCGCACTAATATCTCGGGGGAGGCACCAACAACAAAATGATCATCCATATGATAAAAAAACATATAAGGGGATGGATTCAGGACTCTCAAGGCACGATAAAGGGTCAATGGATCGGAATGGAATGGTTTGCTCATGCGCTGCGATAATACTACTTGCATCACGTCGCCTTCATATATGTATTTTTTTGCTTTGGTAATAGCTTCTTTAAACGCCATCTCTCCAAACTCCGACTTAGGTTCTGTTCGTACCTCTTTGGAGCTCTTAATCGTTGCCGGTTTATTTTTTAATTGTTTAAGGTATGCGCTGAGTCTTAAAGCGCCATTTTCATAAGCATCCTCTTGAGATGGATCAAGATAATTAATGATGAATAATTTTCCTAAAAGGTTATCAATAACAACGACTTCATCAGAAAGCATTAATAAAATATCTGGCACATTAAGCGCATCTTGGAGAAAGTCTTTACAAAGCCTAGGCTCAATATAATTAATTGTTTCATATCCAAAGTAGCCTGCTAATCCCCCGGAATATCGAGGCATCGTTAAGTCGGTTGGCACCTTAAAATTGCCCATAAATTCCTCGATAAAATCCAGTGGGTTTTTATGATCAAACTTATCCTTAAGCTGGCCCTGATCATAAATAGACACCGCATTCTTATGAATTTTTATTTGAGTTTTTGAAGGTAATCCAACAATAGAATATCTACCAAACTTGTCTCCCCCTTCCACTGATTCCAGCAAATAACTAAAAGGCTGGTTCGCTAATTTAGTAAATATAGACAACGGGGAATCAAGATCAGATGATGCTTCAACCAAAAGGGGTATTCTGTTATATCCCTTTGCATGGTAAGCATTAAACTGGTCTTTGGTAATGGATGTAAACATTGTTATTTAATTCAAAGCTCCCGGAAGTTCAGAAAATTGATTAAGGGCTAAATTGACTTTAGGTGAATCGATACTATCTCCACATTGATATCCGTAGGGTACTGTTACTACAAAAGCTCCGGCTGAAGAACCAGCTTCAATATCATTGATGGAATCTCCTACCATAATTGATTCGATGGGTTTTATATTAAAAAAATCGCAACTATAAATAATGGGAAGAGGATCGGGCTTCTTTTTTTCTAAGGAATCTCCTGACAAAACTAAATCGAATGATTCAGTCAAGCCTGAAGCATCTATGATTTTATCAGTAAAAATACGTGGCTTATTTGTTATGCATGCCAACTTTATATGCTTATCTTTAAGCATATTGATAGCTTCCATGACACCTTCATAGGGCAGACTTTCATGAGCAATCAAACCATAATGATAATGAAAGGCATCCATAGCTTCAACAAAAAATTCATCCGCATTCTTTCTAGCCGATAACTCAATCGATTTTCTGATTAAATTGTCAGCACCCTTACCAATAAAATTAGTAATTTGATTTTTCTCAAGCGCATCCATTTTAAGATCATTCAACATATTATTCACGGCAACGCTAAGTTGTGGGGCCGTTTCAAAAAGCGTACCATCCAGATCAAAAAAAATTGCTTTTATATTAGTAAATTGAACCAATCTATACCCTAGACAATGCATCCCTTAAGGACTTAACAACCGTATCGTATCGATTAGGATCCTTGTCGCTTGCAGATCCAAAGATCGCTGATCCGGCTACAAATGTATCGGCACCCGCTCTCGCGATTTCTTCAATATTATTTGGGTTAACCCCTCCATCCACTTCCAACAAAATCTGTCTGCCCGTTTTTTCCATATAAGCGTCAATTCTCTTTCTGGCTAGCGTGAGCTTATTTAAAGTTTCTGGAATAAATTTCTGGCCACCAAATCCAGGGTTGACCGACATTAATAGAATCATGTCTATTTTATCCATCACGTGATCTAAGTAATCCAAGGAGGTTGAAGGATTAAAAACTAACCCAGACTTGCATCCATTCTCTCTTACCAGTGACAGACTGCGATCAAT
>DGAZ01000005.1:11252-36851 GCA_002384685.1 Methylophilales bacterium UBA4017
GGCCTGATGGCCTCACATACCAGGGGTCCGATAGTAAGGTTTGGAACATAATGATTATCCATCACATCAAAATGAACAAAATCTGTACCTGACGCTATAACATCTTGTATCTCTTGTCCAAGCTTCGCAAAGTTTGCTGATAGAATGCTTGGGGCTATTCTGAAGTTTTTTTCCATATGTTTCATGTTCCTAATTTTTAAAGTAATTATTATTGTAAAATAGCTATTTTAACCCCTTTTAAGCGATAAGATAAAGCGAGCGCAAATAATAAAATATGGAACTAAATATTATAGGGCTTAATCATAAAACTGCGCCGCTCAGCCTAAGGGAAGCTTTTTCGTTTCCTTCTGAGATTATCAGCTCAGCTTTAAGAGAATTACATGAAACATTTGCTAAAGAAGTCATCATTCTTTCCACATGCAACCGTACTGAAATATATTTTTATTCTGGGAACAAAGACCACATCATTAAATGGTTGGCCCAATACAAAAATATACCGCTAGCAAAGCTTAAATCCCACACCTATCACTTTGCAAATGAAGATGCTGTCATGCATGCATTTAAAGTGGCTTCTGGTCTGGACAGCATGATCCTAGGAGAAACGCAAATACTAGGGCAAATGAAACAAGCAGCAAAACTTGCCGATTACGCAGGCACTCAAAAGAAGCACCTCTCTTATTTATTTCAAAAAGTCTTTGAAGTAGCTAAAGAGGTGAGAACAAAAACAAAAATTGGTGCGAGCAGTACGACAGTTGCCTCAAGTATCCTTAGAGTTGCCAAAAGTATATTTGGAGATATCAATCAAACCAGCATTCTTTTTGTTGGTGCAGGAGAAATGGCTGAGTTGTGTGCGAAATATTTTGCAAGCCAAGATCCAAAAAAAATTACCATCGCCAATCGATCAATACACAAAGGACGGCAGTTAGCACAAAAAATTAATTGCGAATCTATTCTTATAGGAGATATTAATCACCAAATTAGCCACTATGACATCGTGATTAGCTCAACAAGCAGCCAACTGCCTATTATCGGCCTTGGCATGGTAGAAAATGCGATAAAAATACGTAAACATAAGCCGATGCTGCTAATAGACCTTGCTATACCCAGAGACATTGAAATGGAAACAGGGGGCCTAGACGATATATTCCTTTACACCTTTGATGACTTGGCTAAATTAGCGCAAGAAGGGATTTTGGGGAGAGAAGTTGAAGCAGAAAAGGCTAAAGTTATTATAAAAGAAAGGGCTAAGCATTACAAAAAAGATGTTGAACAAAAAACAATTGCGCCAGCCATCACAAGACTTCGAAGTCAATTTGAAGTGTTAAGAAAAAAAGAATTATTAAAAGCAAATAAAGAAGTGGATAATGGGGTGCCCGTAAACGAAGTAATGGAAAAGTTAAGTAGAAACCTCTCAAAAAAATTTCTTCATCAACCAACTAAAGTATTTAACGAACTATCCAGCCACAAATTCGACGAAGCCTTAGAGCTTTTTAAGAAAATTTATAAGGTAAAAGACTAAGACTATGAAATCCTCCATGCAAAATAAATTAAACGCCCTTCAGATGCGTTTGGAAGAACTTAATAGTGAGCTTAGTAGTGAAGAAGCGACAAAGGATATGGATCGCTACAAAAAAATATCGAAAGAGCATTCAGATATATTGCCTGTCGTAGATATTTATCAAGAGTTTACTCGGCTTACAAAAGACATAAATGATGCGAAAGAAATGTTAAGCGACCCTGAAATGAAATCCTTCGCACAAGACGAAATAGATAGTGGTAAAGAAAAAATCACGGTACTGGAGGAACAGCTTCAAACTCTCTTACTGCCAAAAGATCCCAATGATGAAAAGAACATTTTTTTAGAGATAAGGGCAGGGGCAGGAGGAGACGAATCCGCACTTTTTGCTGGCGATATATTTAGAATGTATACCCGTTACACGGAACGGATGGGGTGGCAGCTTGAAGTTATATCATCCAATGAATCAGAGGTTGGTGGCTTTAAAGAAATTATTGCAAAAATTATAGGCCAAGGTGCCTACTCAAAGCTGAAGTTTGAATCTGGAGGGCATCGCGTACAGCGTGTTCCTGATACGGAAACTCAGGGGAGAATTCATACATCAGCTTGCACGGTAGCGGTGCTTGCTGAAGCGGATGAGATTAGCGATGTAGATATAAATCCAGCGGATATTCGCATTGACACATACCGTGCGTCCGGAGCAGGCGGCCAGCACATCAATAAAACTGATTCTGCTGTAAGAATTACCCATGCCCCAACCGGCATAGTTGTTGAATGCCAAGATGATAGATCACAACACCGAAATAAAGCCCAAGCAATGAGTATCCTGGCAGCAAGAATAAAAGATGCGCAAATAAGCGATCAACAATCAAAAATTGCCACGGAAAGAAAATCCTTAATTGGGAGTGGTGATAGGAGCGAAAGGATTCGTACATATAACTTTCCCCAAGGAAGAATAACTGACCATAGAATTAATCTGACATTATACAAAATAGATTTTGTTATGGATGGTGATTTAACAGAACTAATCGACAACTTAACATCTGAACATCAGGCGGACCTACTGGCACAACTTGACGAAGATTAACATGCAGTCAATCGACTTTTATCGAAAAAAAATTGGAGCTGAGCTCCAAGAGCTTCTAAATATGACGCCTAGAGAAGCTAACCTTGAAGCACAATTCATCCTCCAATTTGTTTTAAAAGAAACATTCTCACAGCTGATCATTCAAAGAAGTAAAACTGTTTCTAAAAACGATGTTCATAGTATGGATTTAATAGTAAAGCAAAGATTAGTAAATATACCTTTAGCCTACATTTTCAACGAATGGGATTTTTACGGAAAAACCTACTATATAACCCCCGAGACGCTTATTCCGCGACAAGATACGGAGCTAATGATTGATATTCTTCTGCAGAGTAACAATAAAGAATCTCAATTAAATATCCTAGATCTTGGGACTGGTTCAGGTGTCATAGGGCTGACACTTGCCCAGCACTTTTCTTGTGCCCAAGTAACATTAAGCGATATTTCATCCTCAGCAATAAAAGTCGCAGAAATCAATGGTAAAAATACTAACGTAAAAAATGTTCAGTTTATACACAGTGATTGGTTTGAAAGCATAAAGCATAACAATTTTGACATTATCGTTAGTAACCCCCCGTACATCGCTGAAACAGATTCACATTTATTACATCCTGAATTGTTGGCACAACCACGGATTGCGCTGGTATCAGAAATGAGCGGGCTAAAAGATATTAAACACATTGTTCAAAATGCCAAACAGTACCTGAATGAATCAGGCATGCTAATAATCGAGCATGGTTATGATCAGGCAATGATGGTACAAGATATTTTTATCGCAAATGATTTTAACAACATTGCTCAACACAAAGATATTAACGGCGTTATACGAATAACCAGCGGTATTAAAATTTAATATCTGAAGGCGAATGTAACAAGTATAATTATTCTATGGAAGAAAAAAATTCAGTCGGCATTGTTAAACCGTCGCTCTTTAAGTGCTCTATTCCGCTTAAGCTTGAGTGTGGAATAACGCTTGATAGCTATGAATTAATTTACGAAACTTACGGCAAGCTAAATAAAAAAAGAAACAATGCCATCCTAGTTTGCCATGCTTTATCTGGGAATCATCATTTAGCGGGTCGCTACTCATCAAAAGATAAGCATCCGGGATGGTGGGATAATTTAATAGGTCCCGGAAAGCCTCTGGATACAAGAAAATTCTTTGTTGTTGGGGTTAATAATCTTGGAGGTAGCCATGGGAGCACTGGTCCAAAAAGTATCAACCCGAAAACTAAAAAAGTCTGGGGATCGAAGTTTCCTATCATAACGGTTAAGGACTGGGTGGAAACTCAGGAAGCTCTCCTGTCCCACTTAGGGATCAGTCGATTAGCTTCGGTGCTTGGCGGAAGTCTCGGGGGCATGCAGTCCTTACAATGGTCTATTCAATACCCAGAAAAAATAGCTAACTCGATCATCATTGCTGCCGCACCTAATTTAACTGCACAAAATATCGCTTTCAATGAGGTTGCACGCCAATCAATAATCACTGACCCGGATTTTTCTAATGGAGATTTTTATCAAGCAAATAAGATACCAAAACGCGGCCTAAGAATTGCGCGGATGCTTGGCCACATTACTTACCTATCAAACGACGTGATGGGTACAAAGTTTGGCCGTAAAACAAAAAATAAAAGCTATCAATACAACTTTAAGACTGAGTTTGACATAGAGTCCTATCTCAATTATCAGGGTGATAAGTTTGCTAATGAATTTGATGCAAATACCTATATCAGGATGACCAAGGCCCTAGACTACTACGATCCAGCAAAAGGAAATCCGAAAAATTTAAGTAAGATCCTTAAAAAAGCCAAGGCAGACTTTCTCGTTATTTCCTTTACCAGTGACTGGAGGTTTTCACCAGATCGCTCAAAAGAAATTGTTAAAGGATTGTTAGATAATAATCTTAAAGTTAGCTATGCGGAACTCACAGCCGTAAGTGGCCATGATGCTTTTTTAATGGATGACGTCCATTACCACGGAATTATTCGATCTTATTTTAAAAAAATACAAAGCCAATTATGAAAAAAAATAACCAAACTAATCGGTATGATTTTAATGTCATTGAGAGCTGGGTACATCAAAATTCTAAAGTACTTGATTTAGGTTGCGGAGATGGTCTTTTACTAAACCATCTAAAGGACAAAAAAAATATCACGGGATTTGGCATTGAAAAGGATAAAGATAATTGGTTGCTATCCTTAAAAAATGGAGTGGACGTAATACAAATGGATTTAGAATCGGGCCTGGCCGGCTTCGAAGACAATTCATTTGACACTGTGATTCTTTCAAGAACGATTCAATCTATGCGTAATATACAAAGCATCATAAGTGAAATGCAAAGAGTAGCTAAGGAAATAATAGTCACTTTTCCGAATTTTGGCTATTGGCGTAACCGCTTGCAAATTATCAAGGGAGGGATGCCTCTTTCAAAAGAGCTACCTTACAACTGGTATAACACACCCAATATTCATCTGTGCACCATTAATGATTTTGATAATTTTTGTACCACGCATAAAATCTCAGTGGTCGAAAAGCATATTATGACAGATCAGCAAGCTGTTAATTTTTATCCTAATTTATTTGGTGCTTTAGCGTTATATAAATTAGTCAAAAAATAATTCTTATGGCTAACAATGCCTTATTGTGGAAAGAACTTTTAAATAAAAAATTTATTATTTGTTTTTTCACAGGCTTCACCTCTGGTCTTCCTCTGTTTATCTTAATCAGCCTATTGCCTGCATGGTTAGCTGATAGTGGGCTAGACTTAAAAGCGATAGGGCTGTTTGCATTAATACAATTCCCTTTCACCTGGAAATTTATTTGGGCTCCCTTATTTGACAGATTCTCTTTTTCCATGGGAAGGCGGCGAGGTTGGTTAATTATTTTCCAAGCACTCTTATTGATATCTATTGGTTTTGCTGGCCTAATCTCACCAGCCTCTCAAATTACTATTGTTGCATTGATATCCATTGTAATTGCTTTTTTTAGTGCTAGCCAAGATGTAGTTATTGATGCGTATCGTAGGGAATTATTATTAGATAATGAACTCGGCTTGGGCAATGCCATTCATGTGAATGCCTATAAAATAGCTAGCCTTATTCCCGGTTCTTTATCGTTAATACTAGCTGACTTTTTTGCTTGGGACTTTGTTTTCATTATTACTGCGCTATTCATGCTACCGGGTATTATTCTCACATTGTTGGTTAAAGAGCCCCAGCTTAGATCGCTACCTCCAAAAACTATTAAAGAAGCAGTAGTAGAGCCTTTTAAAGAATTCAAAAATAGAAAAGGGATAAAGGAGGCTTTACTAATTTTGCTATTTATTTTTCTTTACAAGATTGGCGACAGCATGGCTACTGCCTTAGCCACTCCTTTTTATCTTGACCTTGGTTTTTCTATGACAGAGATAGGCGTGATTGCAAAAAATGCAGGTTTATGGCCTGGTATAGCAGGAGGAATTCTTGGTGGTGTATGGATGATTAAACTTGGGATAAATCGTTCGCTTTGGATTTTTGGCATCATGCAAATGCTGGCAACACTGAGTTTTGCTTGGCTCGCAAGTGTAGGTAATAACAATCTTATTTTGGGTATTACCGTAGGGTTAGAGTTTTTTGCAGCTGGGCTTGGGACTACCGCATTCATTGCCTATATCGCCAAATCTACAAACCCAAAATATACCGCAACGCAATTTGCCCTTTTTACCAGCCTTGCTTCTGTTCCCAGAACCTTAACTAATGCCTCTACAGGTTATTTGGTTGAATTCTTCGGTTGGTATCATTTTTTTATTATATGTTTTTTTCTTGCAATACCAGGAATACTGTTGCTGTTTAAAATAGCTCCATGGAATCAATCTAGCTTAGAATAATTAACAATTAAAGGCGCATGGTCGCTGAATCGATCCTCCTTATAGATTGAAGTGCTTAATGCTTTATTTGCCAAGGCTTCATTGCCGATTTGATAATCAATTCGCCATCCAACATTCTTCATCCAAGCTTGCCCTCTATTACTCCACCACGTATAAGCATCCTCAGTTGTATTCGGATATAATCTTCTATAAATATCTACCCATTTTAGCTCAGAAAAAAGTGTTGTTAGCCAATCCCTCTCTTCAGGTAAAAAGCCTGAATTCTTTTTATTTCCTTTGAAATTTTTTAAATCAATCTCATGATGCGCAATATTAAAGTCTCCACATACCGCTACATATTTAGTTTGAGATATCTTTTTTTTCAGGATATCCACTATATCTTCTAGCACTTTATACTTAAAATTCTGACGTTCTTCACCACTAGATCCTGAGGGTAAATATAACGAAATAATAGAAAAGTCTTCGAAAATTAATTCAGCATAACGACCTTCATCATCAATGTGTGAATTGCCCGTAGTATTAATCTGTTGCAAAGGGGTCATCTTTGAATATATTCCTACCCCGCTATACCCTTTTTTTATGGCGTAACTAAAAAATCCCGTGTAGCCCTCAGGCTTCAGCATTTCTGTAGTTAAGTCTGCTTGATGAGCTTTTAATTCTTGAACACAAATAAAATCAGGGTCCTCTACTTTAATCCACTCGAACATACCTTTTCTTGAAGCAGCACGGATTCCATTTAAATTTAAGGTTATAATCTTCATAATTAATTATTAAAAAAATATGACCTCTAACATACCATCTTTTATCGAACTGGCTATTAAAAAGAAAGTGCTTTGTTTTGGAAAATTTACAACAAAAGCAGGCCGTCTAAGTCCTTATTTTTTCAATCTTGGAGCATTTAATGATGGGCAAAGCTTGAAGGAGCTTGGTAAATTTTATGCGCAACTCATTGTTGATTCAGGTATCAAGTTTGACATGCTTTTTGGTCCAGCATACAAAGGCATACCTCTAGTAAGTACAATTGCCATTGCATTAGTAGAGCATAATACCAATATTCCTTATTGCTTTAACCGTAAAGAATCAAAAGATCATGGTGAGGGTGGGCTGATTGTTGGCGCCCCTATTCAAGGCAGAGTTTTAATTATAGATGATGTCATTTCCGCTGGCACGTCAATTAATGAGTCTATAGAAATTATAAATAATCATGGTGGGGAGCCGGCAGGGGTATTTGTAGCGATTGATAGGCAGGAGAAAGGTAACACCGAAATTTCCGCAATTCAAGAGGTAAGCAATAAATTTACTATCCCTGCATTATCGATTATTAACTTAGGAAATATAATCGAATACCTGGAAAACCATGATCACTTTACAGAGGAGTTGTTTGCTATTCAGAAGTATCGCAAGGAATTTGGTACTAATTAGATAGTTTTTTCTTGAGCATTTCGTTTACTTGGGATGGGTTAGCTTTGCCCCTAGAAGCTTTCATCACTTGACCTACAAGCGCATTGAATGCTTTATCTTTACCAGATTTATATTCCTCAATCATCGCACCGTTATCATTTAACACCTTGTCAATTAAACCTTCAATTTCAGAGTCGTTAGAAATTTGTTTTAAGCCCAATTCATCTATTAATGAATCAACGGTGCCGGCTGGACTATCCCATAAAGCATCGAATATTTTTTTGGCGGCATTATTTGAAATCGTTTGATCTTCAATCTTTTTGATCAAATCGGCGAGCTGATCAAAACCTATAGGGCTTTCGTTAATACTAATGTCAGCATCATTTAATCTTGAAAATAAATTCACTAAAATCCAATTAGCAGACAATTTAGCGGAAACGCCACGCTTAATTAGGTTCATAAAATAATCTGCCACATCTTTATTATTAGTTAACTCAGAAGCATCGTACTCAGATAAACCAAGGTCTATTTCAAACCGTTTTTGCATTTCACCTGGTAGCTCTGGCAATGATTGCTTGATATTGTGAATATGGTCTTCACTTACCACCAAAGGCAATAAGTCGGGGTCGGGAAAATATCGGTAGTCGTTAGCCTCCTCTTTAGAGCGCATCGCTTTTGTTTCTCCATTATCAGGATTAAAAAGAATGGTCGATTGCTGAATTTCTCCCCCATCTTCTATGGTCTCAATTTGCCAGTTCACCTCAAAGTCAATCGCTTGCTTTATAAATTTAAAAGAATTTAAGTTCTTAATTTCTCTTCGCGTACCTAAGGTAGTAGACCCTTTCTTCTTTACCGATACATTTACATCGCACCTAAAATTACCTTCTTGCATATTGCCATCACAAATACCAATCCACTGAACCAAATCATGCAATTTTTTGGCGTAGGCAACTGCTTCTGCAGCTGAACTCATATCAGGCTCAGTTACAATTTCTAGCAATGGCGTTCCAGCACGATTCAAGTCAATACCTGATTTTCCTTGCAAAATTCCATGCGATGACTTTCCTGCATCTTCTTCTAGATGAGCCCTAAGTATTCGTATATCTTTATAGCCATCATTTAATGGTATAGACAACTTTCCTTCCCCAACTATAGGTAATTCAAATTGACTAATCTGATAGCCTTTAGGCAAGTCTGGGTAAAAATAGTTTTTTCGTGCAAAGATCGATTTTTTATTAATTTTTGCATCCACTGCTAATCCAAATTTAATAGCACAATTAACGGCCTCGTGATTAAGCACAGGGAGAACTCCTGGATAAGCCAGGCTAACTAGGCATGCTTGCGAATTTGCTTCATTTCCAAATGAGGTCGAGGCTCCCGAAAATATTTTTGTTTGTGTCTTAAGCTGAACATGCGTCTCGATGCCAATGACAATATCCCAATCCATCAGTCAATCTCCTTGGGTGTCTTGCGATGCCAGTCACTAATTAATTGAAATTGGTGCGCAATATTAAGCAAATGTCCTTCGCTAAAGTGATTTCCAATTAACTGTAAGCCTACCGGAAGACCTTTTGTAAAGCCTGCCGGAATACTCATGGCCGGCAATCCAGCAAGGTTTGTAGAGATAGTGTAAATATCCTGTAGATACATAGCTAAAGGATCTTCTTTTTTTTCACCTGACTTAAATGCGGCAGATGGCGCAGAAGGCCCCATAATGACGTCACATTTTTGAAAAGCTTGTGAGAAGTCGTTTGAAATTAATTGCCTAATTTTTTGCGCTTTTAAGTAATATGCATCGTAATACCCAGCACTTAATACATAGGTGCCTATCAAGATCCTTCGTTTTACTTCATCACCAAAACCTTCTTGACGGGTCTTGAAATACATATCCATCAAATCATCGTATTCTTTTGTCCGATATCCGTAACGAACTCCATCATATCGCGATAAATTACTCGATGCCTCGGCAGGTGCAATCACGTAATAAACCGGTATTGCAAGCTCTGAGTTGGGTAAGGAGATCTCAACTATTTCGGCACCCATTTTTTTATACTCATTAATTGCACCCTCGATAATCTTTTGCACTTCTGAGTCAAGTCCTTCCCCAAAAAACTCTTTTGGCATCCCAATTCGCAGGCCTTTAATCGAATTATCTAAAGAAGCCAAATAGTCTTCTTTCGGATGGGGAAGGCTAGTAGAGTCTTTGATGTCGTGGGAAGCCATGACATTTAGCATCATAGCGCAATCTTCAGCGCTTGGTGCCATAGGGCCAGCCTGATCCAGGCTTGATGCAAAGGCAATCATTCCATACCGTGATACCAAACCATACGTGGGTTTTAATCCGGTAAAGCCACATAAGGAAGCAGGTTGCCTAATGGACCCCCCCGTATCAGTTCCAGTGGCCGCTGGTGCTAGTCGAGCTGCAACTGCAGAAGCACTGCCCCCTGAGCTTCCTCCGGGAACATATTCTAGGTTCCAAGGATTTTTTACGGCACCGAAATAGGATGTTTCATTAGATGAGCCCATGGCAAATTCATCCATATTAGTTTTACCCAAATTAATTGCACCCGCATCATTAAAGTTCTGGACGACGGTCGCATTGTAAGGAGCCACAAAATTCTCCAGCATTTTAGATCCGCATGTTGTTTTCCAACCATCTGCACAAAAAATATCTTTCTGTGCGATGGGGATACCAGTAAAAGTGCCTTGATTGCCACTAGCAATTTTTAAATCTGCTTGCTTCGCCATAGCAATGCTTGTGTCCTCATCAATCGTAATAAAAGCATTTAAGCTATCGTTATACTTTCTAATACGATCCAGGAAGAATCGGGTCAGCTCCTCACTTGAAAATGCTTTCTCACGTAATTGCTGCGATAATTGTTTTAAGGATAAATTCAGCATGCTCTATTCAATCACTTGCGGGACGATAAATAATGACTCTTCAGTCTCAGGTGCTAAAGCCATAGTTTTTGTTCTAATGTCAGATTCTGTTACTTGATCAGCCCTTAATGGTTGGCTGATATCTAATGCATGAGACATTGGCTCAACACCATCTGTATCAACTTTTTGCATTTGATCGATTAATTTCATGATGCCTGTCAATTTTTCTTCTAACAAAATAGACTCCTCGCTAGAGATATTTATCCGAGCAAGGTGTGCAATTTTTTTTATATCATCTTGGCTGATTGTCATTGTGAAAATTTTAAGTAAGTGGTTAATAAAACATCAATAATCAGTTATTATACATAGGATTTAGCAAAGAATTTCTAACAGCTTTTTAACGGGTAACTTTAAAATTGAATCATATCAAAATTATGTTTAACAAACTATTTCAAAATTTAGTAGATAACGACATTGCCATTGACCTTGGAACAGCAAACACTTTAATTTATGCAAAAGGTAAAGGCATAGTGCTTAATGAGCCCTCTGTAGTTGCCATAAGGCATGAGGAAGGACCTAATGGTCCTTTTACTAAAAAAGCTTTATTAGCTGTAGGAGCTGAAGCTAAAACCATGCTTGGAAGAGCCCCTCAAAATATACAGGCAATTCGACCTATGAAAGATGGTGTGATTGCAGATTTTAATATTACCGAGGAAATGATTAAGTACTTTATAAGTCGAGTACATAACATGTCTTGGTTTACTCCCAACCCAAGAATTGTTATATGTGTGCCCTATGGAGCCACTCAAGTAGAAAGAAGGGCAATCAGAGAATCTGCGGAGCGTGCTGGAGCAAAACAAGTGTTTTTAATTGAAGAGCCGATGGCTGCTGCAATAGGAGCAGGTTTGCCAGTAAATGAAGCAACAGGTTCTATGGTAATCGATATCGGAGGCGGTACTACTGAGGTAGGCATTATCTCACTTGGAGGGATAGTTTATGCTAGCTCTGCTCGTGTTGGAGGCGATAAAATAGACCAGGCAATTATTGATTATATGCGAAGAAATTATGGGACTCTTATTTCAGAGCCCACAGCTGAAAAAATTAAAAAACAAATTGGTAGTGCGTTCCCAATGACAGAGTTAATGGAAATGGAAGTAACAGGGAGAAACTTAGCCGAAGGGCTTCCCAGAAAAATTGTTATTAGCAGCAATGAAATTCTTGAATCGATCAGTGAGCCATTGCAACAAATCGTCAGTGCAGTAAAGGCTGCTCTTGAAGAAACGCCTCCAGAATTAGGAGCTGATATAGCAGAAACCGCCATGGTTTTAACGGGTGGCGGAGCCCTGCTTAAAAATTTAGATCGTTTGCTTATGGAAGAAACAGGAATCCCAGTTGTATTAGCTGAAGATCCATTGCTCTGCGTAGTGAAGGGTTGTGGTAAAACACTTGATGCATTAGATGACTTTAAGACTGCTTTTACTTATGAGTAATATGGATGGCCAAAAAAACAGCATCTAAACAACTTAGACTTTTCACCCAAGAATCACCCATTATAATATTTGTCACTCTCGCTATGTGTTCGATAGCAATAATGAGCTATGACTACCGACATAAAATAAATGTTCAGTTAAAACAAAAAGTGGCTTTTGTCATCACTCCTTTTCACTGGATGGTCAATGCTCCCTCCCAGATTATTCGTGAAATAGACTATTACCTTTCAGAGCAAAATAAATTACAGCAGCAGATTCTTTCATTGAAATCTGAGGCCAATCTATTACAAGCAATTCAGCAGAAACTAACGCTGATAGAAAATGAAAATCGTTCACTTCGAAAAATTCTAAACATTAAAAATCTCATTAAAAATGATATGACCATAGGGGAGGTAGTTTTACCCAGTCAAACTAATGGTGCCCCCCAACTTTTAATCAACAAAGGTATGGACGATGGAATAGATATCGGAAGCCCTGTAATGAATAATAAAGGATTGGTAGGTCAGGTTATCCATGTGAATAAAAATCTTAGTACAGTGCAAAAAATTACCTCAAATAACTTTGCCATATCCGCAATTTCTGAAAATGGAACGATGGCTGCTCTGATTTTCGGAAATGGCAGTCCTCATCTGGTAATCTATAGATTACCAGCGTACGAAAAATTAAGGCTTGGCGACCATCTATTAACTTCTGGGCTTGATCAAATTTATCCCAAGGGTATTAAAATAGGCAAGGTTATCAAAATTATCCCAACAAATAACTCACAATTTAATGAAATTATCATTGAGCCTGCTACATCTCCACAGAGTTTCTCTCAGGTCATGGTCATCAAAAGTGGCAATCCATGATCCAACAAAAATCCTTAAATAATCAGCAAAAGCTATATGTATTAGGATTGTTTTTAATCACTATTTTACTGACACAAATAAGTCTCCCATTTATTCCTATCGGATCTTTACCGGACTATTTTATTGCCTGGGCCGTAGCATTAATATCGGTAAATAATAAGTATTTTAGTGTAATGAAAATTTTCTTCCTAGGCTTGGTGGCTGATATTTTGATCGGGCAGTTGATCGGTCAATATGGCTTCACTTTTTTACTTATCTATGTGCTGCATTTTTTTATAAGCAAAATGTTGGCAATTCAGTCTAACGGACAAAAAACTGTCCTAGGAGTCATATTGGTTCTATCTGGTCTATTAATAGACTATATGACATCTGCAACGTACGAAATCGATAACTATGAGACCTCTGCCCTGTTAAAAATTATTTTCACAATTATTACCTTTCTTATTTACCGGCTGATTTTTGAAATGAAATTAAAAGCAATATAAAGGTGCAAAAGAATCAACTACGATTTGTTTTTACTAAAAGACTCGGCATTATCGTTGGGATACTTTTAATTTTACTAACCATAGTTATTCTAAAATTTTTTTTCTTACAAGTTATTCAGCATAATTACTTTCAACAAAAAGCAACCAACAATAGCATCAAATTAATTCCCATTGCTCCGGCTAGAGGCTTAATACTCGATCGCCACAATAAAATTTTGGCTGAGAACAAGCTTGTTTATAATCTAGAGCTGGATCCAACTATAAAGCATGATTTTGAGGCCATACAAAAACATCTAAAATCAATCGCTCCTATCGAGGATGCTGATGTAGCCCAATATCGTAAAATTACTAAAGAAAATTATTATTCATCTACCGTTCCCATTAAATCGAACTTATCCCAACGTGAGGTAGCATCATTTTTAGCTAGGCAATATCTGATGGAAAATATCACTCTCGTTGCTAGGCTAGAGAGGTTCTACCCTTTTAATGAATACGGAAGTCATGTGGTTGGGTATATTAATAGAATCAATAAAGAAGATATCAAAGAACTGCAGAGAAAGAAAAAGTTTTCGCTTTATAAGGGTACCGACCACATCGGAAAAACCGGAGTAGAACAGATGTTTCAAGATAGCATTCACGGGGCTCCAGGATTTAAAAAAATAGAGGTCGATGCAAAAGGGAGGGTTATTCGCACTATAGAGGTCCAAGACCCTAAGCACGGAGATAATCTTCAGCTCACAATTGACATTGATTTACAAAAAATTGCTGTTGAAGCATTTCAGGGTGAGAAGGGAGCATTAATAGCCATGGATCCAAATAATGGGGAAATTCTTGCTTACGTAAGCCAACCTGACTTCAATCCTAATTTATTTGTCAACGGCATTGATCATAAAAATTGGGGTAGGTTAAACAATGATAAGTCTAAGCCTATGCTAGACCGAGTGATTCGTGGTATCTATCCTCCTGGATCGACTTTGAAGCCTTTTATAGCCTTGGCAGCACTAGAAAATAATCTAAGGAAACCCCCGTACACAATATTTGATCCAGGCTACTTTACTATGCCGAATGGATCAAAAACTTTTAGAGATTGGAAACGCGAGGGTCATGGCGAGGTTGATCTAATTAAGGCTATAGCCGTATCATGTGATACGTTCTTTTATGGCTTAGGATTAGAGTTAGGAATCGTAAAAATGAATAACACTCTCAGGGCTTTCGGATTTGGGGAGCAAACAGGGGTAGATATGCTTAATGAAAAGAAGGGTCTTCTTGCGGATGAAGAATGGAAAAAAAATAATAGAGGTAAGCGATGGTTTGCGGGGGAGACTGTCATAACGGCGATAGGCCAAGGTTATACTCAAGTCACACCTATACAACTGGCTCATGCTACAGCTAAAATTGCTGTAGCTAACAAATATAAAACACCCCACCTAAGGCTAAATAAGTCTTCTCCCTTACAAGAATATGATGTGATGAGTGATATGCCGCGCCATGACGATTTGATGCAATTCATCAAAAAGGGCATGGAGGATGTAACTGCTCCTGGTGGCACTGCTGCATTTTTGGCTAATAATCATTATAAGATTGCTGCCAAGACAGGGACAGCTCAGGTCTTTGGATTAAAAGGTGGTGAATATATTGAAGAAGATCTACCAGATCACCTTAAAGACCATGCCCTGCTTATAGCTTATGCTCCTGCCAATAAACCGCAATTAGCCATTGCCATAGTCGTTGAGCATGGGGGAAATGGGGGGTCAACAGCAGGGCCTATTGCAAAAAAAGTGTTTGATTACTACCTACAGAAATCTCAATGATCATTAATAACCTCAAAAACCTAGGCTCAAAGATTGATCAAACCATATTTGCATGTTTGATGGTTATTCTTGTTGTCGGACTAGTGACCCTGTATAGCGCTGACCATAGCCAAACAAACGAGTTTATTTCGCAAGTAGCCAATATTACTTTAGGACTTATCGGGTTGTTTGTTATGTCAAACACCAAGCCGAAAATTATCTTTACCTATACACCTTTCATTTTTATAGCTGGGTTGATACTCTTAATTTGGGTGAAATTCTTTGGTCTTGAGAGCAATGGGGCTCAACGCTGGATTGATATAGGTATACTTAAATTTCAGCCATCCGAACTCATGAAGTTAGCAATACCTCTAACATTGGCTTGGTTTTATCAAAATAATGAAAATAATATTACCGTGCAGTCACATGTGATTGCATCCATAATCCTTGGCATTCCTTTTTACTTAATACTTACCCAGCCAGACCTAGGCACTGCGCTAATGATTTCTTTCTCTGCTTTTGCTATTATTTTTAGCGCTGGCCTCGCGAGAAAGTTTATTATAAGTAGCTCATTGCTCCTGCTTATTTCTTCACCTTTTCTTTGGCATAGTTTGGAAAAATATCAGCAAAGCCGTATCCTTAATTTACTTGATCCCTTTCAGGACGCATTGGGTGCTGGCTATCAAACCATACAATCATTAATAGCCCTTGGATCCGGCGGTCTTATTGGCAAAGGATGGATGAACAGCACTCAGACTCAACTGAATTTTTTACCCGAAGCTACTACTGACTTTATTTTTGCGGTATACAGCGAAGAATTCGGGTTTATTGGCGTATTAGCAATTCTGTCGGTATACATCATTTTTCTCCTCAGGTTGTCATTTATGACATCCCGAATGCAAGATACTTTCTCACGCCTTGCAACCCTTGGGCTCATAGTGTCCATATTTTCTGGAGTCCTTGTAAATCTTGGAATGATCTCTGGTCTCCTCCCTATTGTGGGAGCACCACTACCCTTCTTTAGCTATGGTGGCACTTCTATGGTTGTATCATTAGTCAGTATTGGTATCATTATGTCTTTATATAGCCATAAATCGTTGATAGCAAACTAATGACCCGTTTACCTACTTTTCTAATTATTACGCTCCTTTCAGGATGCTCATCCTTTCCCACAGACAGGCCTGATCCAACTTCTAAAGAAGGAGGCTACTACTCTGACGATGGTCCTGGGAAAGATATTCCAAGAAACCTTGACCTCATAAAGGATGCAGAGCCTAAAGTAGAGGGAGTGGCGAAAAGGGCCAACATGCCATACAAAGTGTTTGGGGAGAAATATATTCCTATGAGAGAAATTGGGCCATACAAAGAAACAGGCCATGCTTCATGGTATGGAAAAAAATATCACGGAAATAAAACATCTCTAGGTGAAGTTTACGACATGTATGGGATGACAGCTGCTCATAAAACTCTCCCCCTTCCTTGTTATGTAAAAGTAACTAACCTGGTCAACAATAAGACAGTCATTGTAAGAGTAAATGACAGGGGTCCCTTTATTAAGGATAGAATTATCGACTTATCTTATGCTGCTGCATATCGTCTGGACATCATAGAGAAGGGAAGTGAGCAAGTGTTGGTTGAGCTCATTGAACCATTCAAAGAAACATTACCAGAAAAAAACGCCGGGCAGCTTTATATTCAAGTGGGAGCTTTCTCCGACAAGAATAATGCAGAAGCGCTAATGAATAGAATAGACTCCTTGGCGGTTCGAAGAAAAGTTGGCTCTAAAATTATGCAGCGCTCCTCCCTTTATTCTGTATTAATTGGCCCCTATGATTCCAAGGAGGATGCAGAGAAGTCATCCTCTATTATTGCCTCCGAAACCGAACTCAATACTTACATCATTAAAGAGTAAATCAGGTATGGCTATAGATTCCTCAGAAACTCTTATTGAATTTCCTTGTGATTTTCCAATAAAGATTATTGGGATTGTCAGCGAACAATTTACTGATAATATAATTAAAATAATCAAAAATCATGCGCCTAACTTCAGTACAAATTCTGTGGAAATGAAAGGAAGTAAACAGGGGAACTACATCAGCTTAACCTGTAATATTTATGTTACTTCAAAAGTTCAGTTAGATAATTTATACAGAGAATTGTCTTCTCACCCTGAAACCAAGTTTGTCTTATAGGCATGAAGATAAAGGTAAAAAACTTAGGTCTTACTCACTATGAGGATGTATGGTTAGGTATGAGAAATTTTGTTGCAGGCAATCCTGAGCAGAGTGAAATATGGATTACTGAACATCATCCGATCTACACAATCGGCTTAAATAAAAAGGGTTTGACTCTACCAAAAAAAACAAAAATCAATCATATTTATGTAGATAGAGGTGGAAAAATTACCTACCATGGGCCAGGCCAGATTATTATCTACCCCCTAATCAATCTTAAGAATTATAAAATTACTATTAAAGAGTTTGTTTCGCTGCTTGAGGGTTCTATAATGCAATTTCTTGAAAAGTTAGGTATCGCAAGTCATAAAAAAAAAGATGCGCCGGGGGTTTACATTGGTGACAGCAAGATTGCGTCTATTGGGCTAAGATTAAAAAATCACTTCACTTATCATGGCTTAAGCCTAAATATGAAGATGGATTTAAGTCCTTTTAATGCCATCGATCCTTGCGGGTTTAAAAATTTAGCCATGACGCAACTATCTTTTTTTAATAACGACTATACTCAAGAGCAATGTGCTAAAAGTATTATTGATTTATTTCAACATAATTTAGAAAAATATTATGAACAAAGTTGATCCACATATAAAGCAAACTGGAAAAGATAAAACATCTAGAATTCCTATCAAAATTATCCCTAGAGCAAGGCTTGCTAAGCCGAAGTGGATAAAAATGCAGCTTCCACATTCCAACGAATTCTCTCGGATTAAAAATTTATTACGCGACAACAAATTAAATACCGTCTGTGAAGAGGCGTCTTGTCCAAATATTGGTGAGTGCTTTAGCCAGGGCACGGCAACCTTTATGATATTAGGTGATTTGTGTACACGAAGGTGCCCTTTTTGTGATGTTGGGCACGGAAGGCCCTTAGCACCAGATATCAATGAGCCTTCAAATTTGGCACAAACAATTATGGACATGAAATTAAAATATGTTGTGATTACGAGCGTAGACAGAGATGATCTCAGAGATGGCGGGGCTGAGCATTTTGTTGATTGTATTAAGGCAATAAGGCTAAAAAATCCAGCAATTACTATAGAAACATTGGTGCCAGACTTTCGAGGAAGGCTAGATAAGGCTCTAGAAATTATTTGTCATGCTCCGCCTGATATCTTTAATCATAACCTAGAAACAATAGCTGAGCTTTACAAAAAAGTAAGGCCTGGGTCTGACTATCAACACTCATTAAGCCTTTTATTGAACTTTAAGAATAAATTTCCAGAGATCCCTACTAAATCAGGGATCATGCTGGGTTTAGGGGAAACGTATGAACAGGTTATCCAAGTGCTCAAAGACTTGCGAAAGCATAAAGTAGATATGGTTACCTTAGGCCAATATCTTCAACCAACCATGCACCACCTCCCTGTGGAAAAATATATTGAGCCCCATATTTTTGACTTATTAAAAAATGAAGCAAAACTCATGGGATTTTCTTCTGTAGCAAGCGGACCAATGGTAAGAAGTAGCTACCATGCAGACCTACAAGCACAGGACCTATAAATGATTCCAAAACTAAATACTGCCATGAGCTCTGAGCTGTTTAAATTAGAGCAATATATTGTTAACCATAGCTGCGATATAGAACATTGGTTTCGCACACAATGGCAAGACCATCAAGCACCTTTTTATGCGTCTGTCGATCTTAGAAATTCAGGCTTTAAGTTGGCGCCTGTTGACACCAATCTTTTTCCTGGCGGCTTCAATAATTTGTGCGAAACATTTATTCCCTTAAGTATCCAGGCCGCATCTATTGCAATTGAAAAAATATGTCCTGATGCAAGAAAAATATTAATCATCCCAGAAAACCACACCAGAAATATTTTCTACCTCAATCATTTGTATTGCTTATATAACATTCTTCAAAAAGCAGGCCTTGAAGTAAGGTTCGGCACAATAAATAAGGAAATAGAAAACCCATTACATATAGAGCTAGAAGGAAACAAAGCTGTCTTAATCGAACCAATCATTAAAAAAAATCATGGTCTTGTTGTTCAAAATCAGGATGGCTCTTATTTTCGTCCGTGTGCAATATTGCTAAATAATGATTTGTCTGTCGGCGTCCCCACCATATTAGAAGGCCTTGATCAAACCATTATTCCCCCTGTACATGCAGGATGGATTACCAGGAGAAAAACTCAGCACTTTGAACACTATGATGCAGTGGCTAATGAGTTTGCTAATTTTTCAGGGATAGATCCTTGGCTGATCAATCCATACTTTGAAAAACTAAATGGGATAGACTTTCATGAGCATAAAGGAGAGAAAGAGCTTTCTGTCAAAGTTGAATTACTGCTAAAAAAAATTAGAAAAAAATATGATCAATATCAAATACAACATGAGCCATATGTAGTTATTAAAGCTGATGCAGGGACATATGGTATGGGCATTATGATTGCCAAAAAAGCTGAAGACGTACTTAGCCTAAATCGGAAAAAGAGAAATAAAATGTCAGTAATAAAAGAGGGGAGCAAGGTCACTGAAGTTATTATCCAAGAAGGTATTCATACAGAAGAAAGTATTGAGGGGGCAGTAACAGAGCCTGTCATTTATATGATCGACCACTTCGTTATCGGTGGATTTTATAGGGTACATACAACAAAAGACAAAGATGAAAATTTAAATGCTCCTGGCATGCATTTCATACCGCAACCTTTTGAAACTTCATGCCTTATGCCAGACCAAGGAAGGCCTTGCGATGATGAAGCAAACCGGTTTTATGCGTATGGAGTGATTGCAAGGCTGGCATTAATTGCTGCAGCCCGTGAATTGGAAAATAACGTATGAGCTACCTTTTTATCATTGATGAAGCATGCAGTCTTAACATCCCAAAAGATACTAGCGTGCAATTAATCAAAGAATTTATCAACCAAAAGAAAGATGTTTATTGTTGTGAAATACATAACCTTTCTATTGACAATGGTATGAGAGGGAACGTGTTATGCAGCTTGATAAATAGTATAGGGACGCAAATAAATCTTGCTGAACAAAAAATGGTTCTGGCTAGTAAATTTAAAAAAATTTTTGTGCGAAAAGATCCTCCCTTTAATCAAGCATACTTAAATCTTACGTTTATTCTTGACCATATAAAAATGGAGGGAGTTGAGGTGATAAATGATGGCGCCTCTCTTAGAAATCATAATGAGAAGTTAAGTATTTTACAATTTAATGACATCATTAGTCCAACCATAGTCTCGAGCTCAACTGAGATGTTGAAAAATTTTATTGGCGAACATAAAAAAGTTATTCTCAAACCCATCGACGGCATGGCTGGCAACGGGATATTCATGGTGACATCGAGTGATCAAAATATGAATGTTATTTTAGAAACCATGATCTCTGATACCAACCAATTAGTTATGGCACAAAAGTTTATACCCGAGGTTAAATATGGGGATAAGCGTATTATATTGATTGATGGGGAACCCCTTCCTTATGCATTAGCTCGTATTCCGCAGAATAATGAAATCAGGGCTAATTTGGCAAAGGGCGGGAAAGGGATCATTAAAAAACTCTCTGAAAATGATATGGTAATTGTGGCTGCTATCAAACCTTATCTCCGTAAAAATAACTTCCGTTTTGTGGGCATAGATGTAATAGGTAATTATTTAACAGAAATAAATGTAACAAGCCCCACCGGCTTAGTGGAAATTCAAAATCAAGCTGAGGTTAATTTTTCAAAATCTATTGTTGATGCGCTTTCATAAACTACTCCTAATAGTTATCTTATTCCTTGTGAGCTGTAGTCAAAAGGCACCTATTTATGAACATAAAGACTTTATATTTGGAACGATAGTTGATATAAAAATTTATGGGGAAACAGAAGAAAAAAGTGAGAATATATCTAATCTCATTTTTAATGACTTCAAGCGTTTACATAATTATTTGCACCCCTGGGAAAAAAGTTTAATCTCCAGCATGAATAACGCTATTGCTGCTGGTAGTGTATTTAATGTCGATGATGAAGAAATCATCCGCATTATTCAAGATAACAAAAATCTGGCCTCAAAGTCAGAAAACTATTTCAATCCTGCTATAGGAAAACTGATTGCATTATGGGGTTTTCATCAAGAGCTTCCGAATCAAATGGTACCAAAAGCACACCAAATAAATGAATTATTAGCCAATGTAACGACTATGGATGATTTAAAAATTAACCAAAGTACACTTTCTAGTGCGAACAGGAATTTTCAGCTTGATCTAGGTGGGTATGCTAAAGGGTATGCGCTGGATCGTGCCAAAAAAATTCTGGCAAACAATGGTGTAGCGAATGCATTAGTTAATATTGGTGGCAATATTATTGCTATTGGCATGCATGGTGATAGAAGTTGGATAGTAGGGATACAGCACCCCCGTAAACCTTCTGCCATTGCATCTATTCAACTGCCACCTGGTTGGTCAATAGGGACCTCAGGTGATTATCAAAGATACTTCATGGATCACGACAAAAGGTATTCACACCTCATTAATCCACGCACAGGATTTCCTGCTGATAATAGCCAGTCAGCTACAATAATGATTCCACCTGCCAATAATTCTGGCGCCCTATCAGACGCCTATTCGAAACCCCTATTTATCGCACCAGAAATAGAAAAGCTACAATTAGCAGACAAACTAGGAATTGATTTTTTTATGGTTGTATTGGCTAATGGAGATATTTTAATCAGTAGTAAAATGAATGAGTCCATACAATGGCTTGAACAAAATAATGAAAAAAATATTACAGTACATTAAAATCATTAAGCTTGGGGATACCTTTGTTATTGTTACTTTTATGGGCTTAATCTTTTGGTCTGTATCTCAATCTTGGAATATGCCAAGCGGACAATACTTAAAAATTGAAAATAATCAGGAAGACTCGAAAGTATTTAGCCTTAACCAAACAGTTAATAAACAAGTTATTGGTTTCTTAGGCTCTAGTGAAATTAGCATTGCTGAAGGTAAAGTGCGTTTTGTTAAATCTCCTTGCACCAAGAAGTACTGCATTCACCATGGGTGGATAAATAAAATTAATCAAACAATCGTTTGTCTGCCCAATCAAATTACTATTTCAATAGTAGGGGATAGTGAAAGCTATGACACAGTCAATTATTAAACCCACTAAAAAAGATCACACTATTGCTAAACTGGCAGCGATTGCTATCGTTTTATCAGTGATAGAATTTTTTCTTCCCAGCCCTATCCCAGGCATCAAACCAGGAATAGCTAATATCATTATTTTATATACTCTCGTACGTTTTGATTTTTCTACGGCTGCCTGGGTGTCTTTAGTCAGAGTTTTTGTCTCAAGTATTATTGTTGGGTCGTTCTTGTCTCCTACTTTTTTTCTCAGCTTATTTGGTGCCATAGTAAGCCTTGTATTGCTGTATGCCGTTCAAAAATTACCGAAACCGTATTTCTCTATCGTCAGCTTAAGTCTGATAGCATCTTTCGGCCATATTGTTGGTCAATTTATAATCGCCCGCTTGTGGATCATTCCTCACGACAGTATTTTTAATCTATTACCCTTATTTTTAATATCTGCTTTAATTTTTGGTTTGTTCAGTGCTTTTGTATGCAACATTCTTCTAAAACATAAGCTAAAAAAGCATACTTTTTAATGATAAAATATTCTCATGAATAAAATACTAATAATCTTTTTTTTAGCATTCTCCGCATTTTTAGCTTCTTGTGGGACCAAAGGCGATCTATATATTCCTGAAGAAAGGTACCCTCAATCGGAAACTCTTAACAGCCATCCCGATACTCATACATCAGAATATAAAATTACTTAAATCATGAAGGATGAAATAATTTATTCAAATAATGGGAAATATTTTATTGAAGATGTGCCTGTTGATGAAATAGAAAAAACATTTGGGACTCCTGCGTATGTGTATTCAAAGAAAAGTATCGTGGATAGTTATAAAAGCTTTGATGATGCCTTCAAAAAAAATACCCGTCTGATTTGCTTTGCTGTTAAAGCCAATCCTAATTTAGCAATTTTAAATATCCTTGCGAACCAAGGTGCTGGATTCGATATTGTTTCTGGTGGCGAGCTCCAAAGAGTAATTGCGGCTAAGGGTGATCCAAAAAAAGTAGTTTTTTCTGGGATTGGTAAGTCGTCAAAGGAAATAGAGCTCGCAATACATCATGACATTTTGGCCTTCAATATTGAATCTGAGCCAGAACTTTATCGCATCCAAACTATCGCTAAGGGCATGGGGAAAATAGCTAGCATTTCCATAAGAGTTAACCCTAATGTTGATGCAAAAACCCACCCGTATATATCTACCGGCCTGAAGGATAATAAGTTTGGCGTAGACGAGCAAAAGGCTATCGATCTTTATAAGATTGCAAATGATATGGATTCAATTGCCATTAAAGGTATTGACTGCCATATAGGCTCTCAAATTACCGAACTCTCACCTTTTGTTGATTCCATTTCTATGCTTGTAGGTATGATAGAAAAATTAAAAGATTTGGGTATTCAAATCAGTCACCTAGATGTTGGGGGAGGCATTGGAATTAACTATAACAGTGAGAATCCTCCAGACTTTAATGCATATGCCGAAGCAATACTGCCTCTGCTAGAAAAACAAAATCTCAAGCTAATTTTTGAACCAGGAAGGGCAATACTAGGTAAAGCAGGCGTTTTACTGACAAAAGTAGAATACGTAAAAAAAGGACCTGCTAAGAACTTTGCAATTATTGATGCAGCTATGAACGATCTGATGCGCCCGTCTTTATATAATGCGCACCACGACATTATCAATACATCGAAATGCTCTGCAGAATCTACTACTTTTGATGTGGTCGGTCCCGTATGTGAAACAGGGGACTTTATTGGTAAAGATAGAAGCCTTTCGCTGGCCGAAGGAAATCTACTTGCAGTCGTTGATGTTGGAGCATATGGTATGAGTATGAGTTCTAATTATAACTCCCGTGTTCGCCCGGTTGAGCTTCTTGTTGATGGGGACAAAATAAGAGAAATTCGAAAGAGAGAAAATTTTAGCGATCTCATTCGTGGTGAATCAATAATTTAACTGGCCTATCTAATTAAAACATCAATATGAGAAATCAAGTCATTAATATTTCACTGGCTAATCCAAGGGGTTTCTGCGCGGGGGTTGAAAGAGCAATCCTTATTGTAGAGCAGGCCATTAGCAAGTTTGGTGCGCCAATATATGTCCGTCATGAAGTCGTGCATAATAAATTTGTTATAGATGACCTGAAAAATAAAGGTGCTATTTTTGTCGATAACGTCAAAGATATCCCAGCAGGGAGTCACGTAATATTTAGCGCTCACGGGGTATCAAAATTAGTGAAGAGTGATGCAAAAGAGAGCAAACTCATACCGATAGACGCAACCTGTCCTCTAGTGACAAAAGTTCATCGAGAAGTTAATAAAATGTATGATGAACAATATCATATCATTATGATAGGGCACAAAGGTCACCCCGAAGTAGAGGGGACCATGGGCCAAATAGAAAAAAAATCGCCTGATGCATCAATATATTTAATTGAGAATAAAGAAGATATTACCAATCTAACAATTCCTTTAAATAAAAAAATAAGTTATGTAAGTCAAACTACCCTTTCAGTTGATGACACTCAGGGGATCATAGACGCCCTCAAAAATAAATATCCTAATATTGAAGGGCCGAAAAGTTCTGACATTTGTTATGCAACACAAAACCGTCAAGACGCGATAAAAAAAATGGTTACCGATCAGGACTTAATTATAATCGTGGGTTCCAAAAATAGTTCCAACTCTAATCGGCTCGTTGAAATTGCAAAAAAAATGGGGGTTGAAGCATATCTAGTTGATAATCCAAATAGCTTCGATGCTAATATCCTTTTAGGGAAAATGCGAATTGGTTTATCTGCCGGCGCTTCTGCGCCAGAAGCTCAGGTTCAATTAGTAATTGACTATATAAGGCAATTTAGTGATATCCAGCTTACTGAGATTGATGGAATCGAAGAGAATATTACATTCAAACTACCGGTATTTTGATAGCCAAGCA
>DGAZ01000052.1:0-3677 GCA_002384685.1 Methylophilales bacterium UBA4017
ATTACTGTTTTTCTAGTTTATTTACGAGGTACCTAGAAGCCTCGGTATGCACTATTCTGCTTTGTAACCCACGTCGAAACCTGGTCAGCCCCAAAACAAGAAATTTATTATACTACTTTCCTTTGTTAGCTGCCCGCATGATACGAGTTTTCTCACGATTCCAGTCTTTTTCTTTTTCTACCGCGCGCTTGTCATACTGCTTCTTACCTTTAGCAAGACCAATCTCACACTTAATAAAGCCCTTTTTATAATGAAGGTCAAGGGGGACCAGGGTATAACCGGATCGCTCTACCTTGCCGATAAGCTTAGAAATCTCATCGTTATTGAGAAGTAACTTACGTGTACGAACATTTTCTGGATTGATGTGTGTGGAGGCATTTCCCATGGGCGTAATGTGGCAGCCCAGGAGATAAATCTCACCTCGCTGAATAATGACATACGCTTCCTTGATATGGGCGCGATTATCCCTGATGGCTTTTACCTCCCATCCCTCAAGCACGATACCGGCCTCATACTTATCTTCAATAAAGTAATCGTGGAATGCCTTTTTATTTTGAACAATACTCATGTTGGCTAAGCTAATTAAAAGTATAATTGTACGTTATAACAATGGATATTATTATTTCTTCATGATCAGAATAAAGAAGCAGGCTATCGTATTCCACCCGAGAGAGCGCATGTTTGATCTGGTAGATAATGTCGAAAATTATCCACGCTTCTTGCCGTGGTGCGGGGGAAGTGAATTGCTTCATCGCGATGAAAAAATTACCCGCGCAAAAATAACTATTCACTTTAAAGGGATAAAACAATCCTTTACTACCGAAAACCATAAAGACCAGCCAGGACTGATGATCATTAACCTTATTGATGGTCCATTTAAACGATTAGAAGGTGAATGGCGTTTCATCGAAATTGATAAAGAATCCTCAAGAATTGAATTTGAGCTAAACTATGAATTTAAGAACTATCTTTTGGAAAAATTAATAGCCCCTGCATTTAATATGATTGCCAACACCTTTATTGATAGTTTTGTGGCTAAAGCCAACGAGGATGATGATGCCTGATCAAATTATGGTGGAGGTCGCCTACGCTCTTCCTGAAAAACAACTCATCATTCCGCTCAGGGCGCCCAAGGACTGCACAGTCAAGCAAGCCATTGAATTATCAGGAATTTTAAGTAAATTTGACGGCATTGATCTCAATGAGAACCAGGTAGGAATTTTTGGCAAGCTGACTAGCCTCGACAACACATTACGCGACAGAGATCGCGTGGAAATCTACCGCCCCCTTATTGCAGACCCTAAAGAGATACGTCGAAAAAGAGCGGCTGAAGGTAAGGATATGAAAAAAGGCGGGTAATTTTCAATTTTCCCTCGATTCATCCCGATGTTTTCTGTATAATTTCGTTTTGCGCGATAAGGAAAACACATGCGTTTATCTCAACAAGCACTAACATTCGATGATGTTCTTTTAGTTCCAGATCACTCGACCGTACTACCCAAAGATGTTTCTCTGCAAACTCAGTTAACCAAAAATATTAGCCTTAACATACCTCTGGTATCAGCTGCTATGGATACCGTTACCGAATCTAACCTTGCTATTGCTCTCGCGGAAGAAGGCGGCTTAGGGGTGATTCATAAAAATATGACGCCTGAAAGGCAAGCAGAACAGGTCTCCAAGGTTAAACGATTTGAGTCGGGTGTTGTGAACGACCCCATTACCGTCAGCCCAGATATGACAGTCGACGAAGTCATTCAGATTACGAAAAAACATAAAATTTCAGGACTACCCGTCATAGAAAATGGAAAAATTGTGGGTATCGTCACTAACAGAGATTTACGTTTCGAAGAAAATCTCGCCCAACCAGTAAGGAATGTGATGACGCCAAGAGAGCGACTGGTTACCGTTCCAGAGGGTGCGGGTAAAGATGAAATTATGAGGCTCTTGCATCAGTATCGTTTAGAACGCTTATTAGTAATAGACAAAAATGACAAGCTGAAAGGTTTGATTACCGTAAAAGACATTCAAAAATCTAGCGACCATCCAAATGCCTGTAAGGATAAAGATGAGCGACTAAGGGTTGGAGCAGCTGTGGGTGTTGGAGAAGACACCGACAAACGTGTCGAGCTTTTAGTGGCGGCAAGAGTCGACTTAATTGTGGTGGATACCGCGCACGGTCATTCCAAAGGTGTTTTAGATCGCGTGAGATGGATTAAGAAAAATTTTCCCGAAGTGGATGTAATTGGCGGCAATATTGCAACTGCTGATGCGGCAAAAGCGTTGATGGATCATGGGGCTGATGGAGTGAAAGTCGGTATTGGTCCTGGGTCAATATGCACTACAAGAATCGTAGCAGGAGTCGGTGTTCCTCAAATTACCGCCATATCGAATGTGGCCGAAGCATTAAAAAAACATGGTATTCCCTTCATTGCGGATGGTGGTATCCGTTATTCTGGTGATATTGCCAAGGCCATCGCTGCTGGAGCCTCATCAGTGATGTTAGGTGGTATGTTCGCTGGAACTGAAGAAGCGCCCGGAGAGGTGGAGTTGTATCAGGGTCGTTCTTATAAATCCTATCGCGGTATGGGGTCCATTGGTGCTATGCAAAAGGGCTCAAGTGATCGCTACTTCCAAGACTCAGAAGATAATGCAGAAAAATTAGTCCCTGAGGGTATTGAAGGTCGCGTGCCCTACAAAGGTCCGGTAATCAATGTGATTCATCAGCTCATGGGTGGTTTGCGTGCTTCTATGGGATATATCGGTGCCGATTCCATTAGCACAATGCATAAAAAAGCATCCTTCGTCCATATCACTAACGCGGGTATACGTGAATCTCATGTGCATGATGTCCAGATTACTAAAGAAGCACCTAACTACCGAGTTGATTAAAGTAATGATAAAAAATAATGCCTTTGTAGGTGAAAGGGTTGTCCGTGGATAAGGTATTAATATTAGACTTCGGCTCACAATACACCCAACTCATAGCTAGACGGGTTCGTGAGATCAATGTGTATTGCGAAATTCTTCCCTATGATGTTGAGCCAAAACGAATTGAACAATTTAACCCTAAGGCCATTATTTTTTCAGGTGGGCCCAATTCGGTTTATGCCGAAGATACTCCAAAAGCTCCGCAAATTGCTTTTGCATTGCAGTGCCCTATTCTTGGTATATGTTACGGCATGCAAACCATGGCAAGTCAGTTGGGAGGAAAAGTAGAGACCAGCAATCAGCGTGAGTTTGGTTATGCAGAAATTCGTGCGCAGGGTCATTCCGATCTGTTTAAAAACATACAAGACAAAACCAATGACCAAGAACATGGTTTGCTGGATGTTTGGATGAGTCATGGCGACAAAGTAGTCGGACTGCCACCTGGCTTTGATGTTATTGCCAGCAATGCCTCCACTCCAATAGCTGCTATAGGAAATAAAGAAAAGCAGTATTACGGTGTTCAATTCCACCCAGAAGTGACGCACACCAAACAAGGTAAAAATATTATTAGCCGATTCGTTACCGATATAGCCGATTGCGGTCAGGAATGGAATATGCCTGACTACGTAGAGACAGCGGTCAATCATATCAAAACAACCGTCGGTAAAGACGAGGTGATCCTAGGCTTGTCTGGCGGTGTGGATTCGTCGGTAGCTGCCGCCCTAATACACAAGGCCATAGGAAATCAG
>DGAZ01000052.1:3991-5903 GCA_002384685.1 Methylophilales bacterium UBA4017
GTTATTCATGTTGATGCGACTGATAAATTTATGTCTGACCTCGTAGGCATAACCGATCCAGAAGAAAAGCGTAAAATTATCGGCAGAGATTTTGTTGAGGTATTCCAGGAACATGCGGAAAAATTTGATGAAGTTAAGTGGCTTGCTCAAGGGACTATTTATCCCGATGTGATTGAGTCGGCAGGTGGAAAAACAAAGAAGGCTCACAACATTAAAAGTCATCATAACGTGGGTGGCCTTCCTGAGACATTAAATTTACAGTTACTAGAACCGTTACGTGAGTTATTTAAGGACGAGGTAAGAGAACTTGGTGTAGCGCTTGGGTTGCCTAAAAGTATGGTTTACCGACATCCGTTCCCAGGACCCGGCCTTGGTGTAAGAATCCTTGGCGAAGTTAAAATTGAATTTGCTGATCTCTTAAGAAAAGCCGATGCAATCTTTATGGAAGAACTAAAGTCCAGTGGCTGGTATGACAAGACGTCTCAAGCTTTTACGGTTTTTCTTCCGGTAAAATCGGTTGGGGTCATGGGGGATGGCAGAACTTATGAGTATGTTGTTTCATTAAGAGCAGTGGTAACGTCGGATTTTATGACAGCGCATTGGGCTGAGCTCCCCTACAGCCTTTTAGGCAAGGTTTCCAACAGAATTATTAACGAAGTAAAAGGCATTAACCGTGTTGTTTATGATATTTCTGGTAAACCACCAGCTACGATTGAGTGGGAGTGAAAGTCTCCGCCACCCTTTGGTATCTTGCATGGCAGAGCCTTGGTTTTATTGGCCTAGCGAAGCAGCCATTAAGTGCAATTACAACATATTAAAGGCTATTTTTAAGAGTCCTCATGGAAATTAAGGTCAACTTTCTCGATAAACTCCGCCTTGAAGCTAAGTTTGATGACTTTACGGTTATCGCTGATCAACCTATCCGTTATAAAGGAGATGGTTCGGCTCCTGGTCCCTTCGATTACTTTCTGGCCTCATCGGCTTTGTGTGCAGCGTATTTTGTTAAGTTGTACTGTGTAACCCGCAATATTCCTACTGAAAATATCCGCTTGTCACAAAATAATATTGTTGATCCTGAAAACCGTTATCAGCAAATCTTTAAGATTCAGGTTGAGCTTCCGTCCGACATAACAGAAAAAGATCGCCAGGGCATTTTGCGTTCTATTGAACGCTGTACAGTTAAAAAAGTTGTGCAGGCTGGGCCAGACTTTATCATTGAGGAAGTAGAAAATCTGGATATAGATGCTCAGTCCTTACTGGCCCTGAAGTCGGCTACTGACGGGACTACTTTTATCGCCGGTAAAGACCTGCCGTTGGAGCAAACCATCGCCAATATGTCCGGTATTTTGGCGGACCTAGGCATAAAGATTGAAATCGCATCGTGGCGGAATATTATTCCCAATGTATGGTCTTTGCATATCCGCGACGCGCACTCACCGATGTGTTTTACTAATGGCAAGGGAGCAACCAAGGAAGGTGCATTAGCATCGGCGTTGGGAGAGTTCATCGAGCGACTCAGTAACAATCATTTCTTCGCCGAAGCCTTTTGGGGTGAAGATATGGCTAACCTCCCCTTTGTTCACTATCCCAACGAGCGATGGTTCAAGCCAGGCCCGGAGGATGCGCTTCCAGTTGAAATTCTCGATGAGTACTGCCTGAAAATCTTCAATCCTGATGGCGAGTTATTGGGCTCGCATCTGATCGACACCAACTCTGGCAATGTACAGCGTGGTATCTGTTCGCTTCCTTACGTGCGGAAATCTGACGGCGAGGTGGTGTATTTTCCCTCTAACCTGATTGAAAATCTATACGTCAGCAACGGTATGAGTGCTGGTAATACATTGGCAGAAGCACAAGTGCAATGTCTGTCTGAAATTTTCGAGCGAGCGGTAAAGCGTGAAATTATAGAAGG
>DGAZ01000052.1:6171-6894 GCA_002384685.1 Methylophilales bacterium UBA4017
ATTCAAGGATTAGAGGAGCAGGGTTTTCCGGTACTGGTTAAAGATGCTTCAATGGGCGGAATGTACCCAGTGATGTGTGTCACGTTAATGAACCCACGAACAGGTGGCGTCTTTGCATCCTTCGGGGCGCATCCATCTTTCGAGGTGGCACTAGAAAGAAGCCTTACAGAATTACTGCAAGGCCGAAGTTTTGAGGGGCTAAACGATTTACCGCCGCCCACTTTTGTCAGTAACGCAGTGACTGAACCCAATAACTTTGTCGAGCACTTTATCGACTCCTCCGGAATCATGTCATGGCGATTTTTCAGTGACAAAGCAAACTTTGAGTTTGTTGAATGGGATTTTTCAGGCAAGGGGAAAAGCTCCAATGCAGAGGAAGCCGAAACCTTGTTCCATATTCTCGAAGGTATGGGAAAAGAGATTTATACGGCGACGTATGATGATTTGGGGGCTATGTCCTGCAGGATTTTAGTTCCTGGTTATTCTGAAGTTTATGCGGTCGAGGATTTGGTCTGGGATAACACCAACAAGGCGCTCCTATTTAGAGCCGATATCCTTAACCTCCATCGCCTGGATGATCAAAGCCTTATGGCATTACTCGAGCGATTGGATAGCAGCGAACTGGATGAATACTCGGATGTGGGAGCGCTGATCGGGGTCGAATTTGATGACAATACGGCCTGGGGCCAACTGACAGTTCTTGAGTTAAAACTGCTTATCAAT
>DGAZ01000052.1:7086-7626 GCA_002384685.1 Methylophilales bacterium UBA4017
TCGAGCGTGGATTGTTTTACCAGGCCTTGAATGTGGTGCTGGAGGTAATCCTAGATAACGACTTGACACTGGATGACTTCACAATCAACTTCCGCCGAATGTTTGGTGAAGCACGAATGGATGCGGTTATGGGATCAGTCGATGGAAGCATACGATTTTTTGGTCTAACCCCAACAAGTATGAAGCTAGAGGGACTCGATAGGCATCACCGTTTAATCGACAGCTACAAAAAACTGCATAAGGCGCGGAGCTAAGTGAAGCCTCAAGACTATAGAGTGATTTAAGGAAAATAAGCCGAGCTTTTTGGTGGTAATATTACTAATACGTAATGGAAATATAAATTTTTTATCCTAATCTGTGAAAATTAAAGCGCAAAAAAGCTTCTAATTTGATTAGAAAGGCTAAAAAAATATTATTCTTTATACTTCCTAAATATTAATAATAATTACTTTTAATTCAATAATTTATAATAAATTTTTAATGTTAAAAATGAATAAAAAAATCATGGAATCGGCCGTGTATTGATTTTTTGTGTGGGTA
>DGAZ01000012.1:0-2774 GCA_002384685.1 Methylophilales bacterium UBA4017
AAAATCCATTCGCTATCTCACGCCCTGCAATAAATAATTCAAAGCGCTCGGTGATATCGGGGTTGGTATCCGAGGCCCGAGCGAGTGGCGATACTTCAATGGGGTAGTCAATGATGTAAGTTGGGTCCCATAAATGCTCCTCGGCCTCTTCTTCAAACAGTGCCAGTTGATAAGCGCCAAGTCCTGCCTTTTCAGGCAGTGTGTGCCCTTTTTTATCTAGTGTTTTCTTAATGAAGTCTCGGTCCAACAAATCTTTCTCATTATATTCACCCGAATATTTGAGTATCGCCTCAACCATAGTGAGTCGATCAAACGATTTGCCAAAGTCGATCTCTTTTCCTTGGTAGCTAACCTTTGTTGACCCAACCACTAATTCAGCGACGTGCCTTATGCAGGATTCGGTAAACTCCATAAGCCAATGGTATTCGGTATAGGCGGCATAAAATTCCATCATCGTAAATTCGGGGTTATGCCTTACGCTTAGGCCCTCATTCCTAAAATTACGATTAATTTCAAATACTCTGTCAAAACCGCCTACTACCAATCTTTTAAGGTAGAGCTCGGGTGCAATCCTTAGATACATTTCCATATCTAAGGCATTATGATGGGTCTTAAAGGGTCTTGCCGTTGCGCCACCTGGTATGGGATGCAACATTGGCGTCTCAACTTCTAGAAACTCATGTTCATGCATAAACGTGCGGATACCTGACATAATTTTACTTCGCTTTAAAAAAGTATCACGTGTACCCTCATTAACGATAAGGTCAACATAGCGTTGTCGGTATTTCGTTTCCTGATCCGATAGCCCGTGAAATTTTTCTGGTAAGGGCCTGATAGATTTGGTCAACAAAACAATTTCTGTAACCTCTATGGTCAGCTCATTGGTGTTCGTTTTAAAAACTTTGCCTTTTGCTCCAAGAATATCCCCAAGATCCCACTTCTTAAAATGCATGTATAGCTCTGGATTGGCGTCTGAGTTGATTAAATCCCGAGCAACATAAAGCTGTATTTTTCCTTGTTTGTCCTGAATGGTAGCAAAACTGGCTTTACCCATAACGCGTTTTAACATCATACGACCTGCAATGGATACGACGACGCCCTTCTTCTCTAGGTCTTCTTTGTTCTCCTTATCATATAAGTCATGCAGATCTTGAGAGTAATTCTCTGGCTTAAAATGATTAGGAAAGGCAATACCCCTTGCTCTAATTTCTTGAAGCTTTGACCTTCGCTCCATGATAATGGCATTTTCGTCTTGGATCTCTGGTTCTTTATTTTCGCTCAACTTATACCCCTTGCTTTAAACTTTCACTAATAAACATATCCAGATCACCGTCTAATACGCCCTGTGTATTTCCAACCTCTAGGTTTGTTCTAAGATCTTTGATGCGTGATTGATCTAGCACATAACTTCTAATTTGATGCCCCCATCCAATATCCGTTTTAGCATCTTCCATAGCCTGCTTTTCTTCGTTTCTCTTACTCAGCTCAATGGCATAAAGCTGTGCTTTCAGCATATTCATCGCCTGTGCTTTATTGCGATGCTGTGAACGGTCATTTTGACATTGCACCACCGTATTGGTTGGCACATGCGTAATTCTAACAGCAGAATCAGTTTTATTGATATGCTGCCCCCCTGCCCCTGATGCTCTGTAAGTATCTATCCTTAGGTCAGATGGATTTATATCGATATCAATTGACTCATCAATCTCAGGATATACGTTCACTCCTGCAAAAGAAGTGTGTCGTCGACTTCCCGAATCAAAGGGTGATTTCCTTACCAGTCGATGAATCCCTGATTCTGTTCTTAAAAAACCAAAAGCATAATCACCACTAATTTTTAAAGTAGCTCCTTTGATACCTGCTACTTCACCCTCTGAGTATTCCAATACCTCGATCTTAAAATTTTTCCGCTCAGCATATCGGGTATACATGCGAAACAGCATGCTAGCCCAATCCTGTGCTTCCGTTCCCCCGCTGCCAGACTGGAAATCAACAAAACAGTTATTCGGATCCATCGGATGAGAAAACATGCGTTTAAATTCAATATCATCGACGGACTTTTCAAGCTTTTCAGTGTCATGCTTAATAGTCGTTAAGGTATTTAAGTCATTTTCCTCAACAGCCATATCAAACAGCTCTTGATTATCGGCTAAATCACTAATCAGGCTATCTGCTTGATGTACAATATCTTCAAGCATCTTTTTTTCCTTGCCAATTTCTTGGCTCAACGCCCTATCAGACCAGGTTTTTGGATCTTCTTGCTGGGTACTTAATAAGCTGATCGTGCGCTTTTTTTCCTCTAGGTCAAAGAAACCCCCGCAGGGTATTAAATTTCTCGTTGACTGAGGCAATTAAATTCCTTAACTCGATAATTTCTTCATTTTCCATCCAGACCAAGCCTTTTTAAATTTTTTATTAATTAAATATTATGACGCTATTATACCCAAATATTTTAATCATAAATGTGTCATTAAACTGTCATAATTAGCACATAAGATACCGTCTGTAACAAAAATTCTAACCATTAAAAACTTAAGGAGTCACCCCATAATGAAAGAGTTAAATCTAGGCAAGCTTAGTATCGCTGCGGTTGTAGCAGGTACATTCGCTTTCTCAAACCCAGCTACCGCTGCTGTAGATATCATCGAAATTGATGGTTCAAGCACGGTGTATCCAATCACTGAAGCTGTTGCAGAAGAATTTCAAATAGCAACAGGGATTAAGGTAACCGTAGGTGTTTCAGGCACTGGTGGTGGATTCAAGAAATTTTGTCG
>DGAZ01000012.1:2958-3357 GCA_002384685.1 Methylophilales bacterium UBA4017
AGAGTTAAAAAAAATGTGGGAACCTGCAGCTCAGGGTAAGATTATGAGCTGGAGCCAAGTAAGAGCCGGTTGGCCTGATACACCGCTTAAGCTATATGGCCCAGGTGCTGACTCAGGAACATTTGATTATTTTACCGAATCAATTATCGAGAAATCTAAAGCAATCCGTGGTGACTTTACTGCATCAGAAGATGATAACGTTTTAGTCCAAGGTGTTGCTGGCGACAAAGGTGGTATTGGTTACTTTGGTCTAGCTTACTATGAAGAAAATAAAAATAAATTAGACGCGGTTGCAGTGAAAAATGCAGCGGGTAAGTTTGTCCTTCCTTCCCTTGAAACAACCATGGATGGTTCATACAACCCACTGGCAAGACCGTTGTTTATTTACCTGAACGCAAC
>DGAZ01000042.1:0-14033 GCA_002384685.1 Methylophilales bacterium UBA4017
GCCAGCAGTGCATCATTTTTAAATTTCTTACCATCAATTTCAGACGAGCCATCTTTTTTTATTGAAATGACGATAGGACTTTCTTGTTGTTTTAATGTTTCTCCAACTTTAGGTAACTCAACAACACCTGGATTGGTCATAGGTGCGGTGATCATAAAAATTACTAGCAGCACCAACATAACATCAATGTATGGAACTACATTAATTTGATTCATTAAGCGTCGCTTCTTCATAACTAGCCTTTTCTATCTACAATATTAATGAACTCTTCTATAAAGCTTTCAAATCGTAAGGATAAGCGATCGACTTTTGTTGCGAAACGATTATAAGCAATCACGGCAGGTATAGCAGCAAAAAGACCAATAGCCGTTGCTATCAAAGCTTCTGCGATGCCAGGTGCAACTTGGCTTAATGTAGCTTGCGCTACATTGGACAGGCCAATAAATGCATTCATGATGCCCCAGACTGTTCCAAAAAGACCTATGTATGGGCTAACTGAGCCAACAGATGCTAAAAAGGGTAAATGCTGATCAAGCGTGTCTATCTCTCTGTTGTATGAAGCGCGCATGGCACGCCTTACACTTTCAATGCTTTTCTTATCAAATGCCTGATGTTCTTTCTGGCTCATATATTCTTTGTAGCCTGATCGAAATATTTCCGCCAAACCATTAATTCCGCTAGTACTAGTGCTTACTGACTCGTAAAGTTTCGCAAGATCTCCACCTGACCAAAAAAATTTCTCGAATTCTTGCGCATTTTCTTCAGATTCCTTAAGAAATTTAACTTTTAAATAAATAAACTTCCAGGAAACAATCGAAGCTCCAATTAATATCACCATCACTAGCTGAACGGGCAAGCTTGCTCCGAATATCAATGAAAAAAAAGATAAGTCACTTCCTATATTCATAAAGTCTCCATAAGTTTTTTAATTTCTGTAGGTATTTTTAATGGTTTTAATTGGCTAGCATCAATGCATGCAACCGTTATACTGCTCTGTATTAACAATTCATCGCCTTTGAATATATCTTGTATTAGATCGAGTGAACAAGGCTTAAGCTTAAGTAATTTTGTATGTACGGTTAGCTCATCATCTAGTACAGCTGATTTTTTGAATTTTATAGCCATGTTTGCAACTACAAACATCACATTATCCTTTATTTTTAAACTGTGTTGGTTGACACCTAAGTCTCTTAGCCACTCGGTCCTCGCTCTTTCCATAAAATTGAGGTAATTAGCATGGTATACAACCCCCCCACTATCCGTATCTTCATAATAAACTCTAATCTTCACGCACGCTCTCAGTGATCTAGCTCAGGAAGTCCTAGGTGACGATGTGCTTTGGCGGTAGCTACTCTTCCTCTGGGTGTCCTCATCAAATAGCCTTGTTGAATTAAATAAGGTTCGATCACATCTTCGATGGTTTCTTTTTCCTCGCCAATAGCTGATGCTAAGTTATCAAGGCCTACTGGCCCGCCGCCAAACTTTTCAATAATAGCCTCTAGCAGACTTCTGTCCATTAAATCTAATCCTACAACATCAACATCCAGCATCTTTAACGCTTGATCTGCCACTAACTTATCCACTTTTCCTTGCGCCTTAACTTCTGCAAAGTCCCTCACCCTTCTTAACAGGCGATTAACAATCCTTGGCGTACCTCGAGATCGTTTAGCTATTTCTTTTGCACCGTCTTGATCAATAACTACTTCTAATAAGCCTGCTGACCTCTCAACTATTCTTGTTAATTCGCTTTCGTTATAAAATTCTAATCTTGCCACAATACCAAACCTATCGCGCAAAGGGTTTGTTAGCATGCCAGCCCTTGTCGTTGCACCGATAAGAGTAAAGGGAGGGAGCTCTAATTTTACCGACCTCGCCGAAGGTCCTTCACCAATCATAATATCAAGCCGATAATCTTCCATCGCTGGATATAGAATTTCTTCAATCACAGGAGATAGCCGATGAATTTCATCAATAAATAAGACGTCGTTAGGTTCTAAATTTGACAAAATAGCCGCCAAATCACCGGTTTTTTCTAACACCGGGCCGGATGTTTGCCTTAAATTAACACCCATTTCTTTTGCGATAATATGGGCCAATGTCGTCTTACCTAAGCCGGGAGGACCAAATAACAAGACATGATCCAACGCTTCTTGCCTTTTTTTTGCGGCATCAATAAAAATTTCTAACTGATCTCGGGTTTTTTCTTGCCCGACATACTCATTAAGGTCTTTCGGCCTTAGGGCACGCTCCACCCCCTCTTCTGCAATATCAGAAGTTTGTGGATCTACAAATCTATCTGGTTCAATCATAAATAAAGTTTACGCGTTATTAGAAAGGCTTTTTAATGCTTGCCTTATGCCATCATTAATCGATATATTATCTGGGAGCAATTTAATTGCCATAGATGCATCTTTTGCGCTATATCCAAGGCTGATTAAAGCGTTTTCAACATCCTCTATATGTGTTGCGTGTTTCTTGACCAATGGATTAATATTTAAATTCTTTAGTCTATCCTTCAGCTCCAAAACTAATCGTTCCGCAGTTTTCTTACCAATGCCCGGTATCTTAACAAGCATATTGATATCGTCATGCTCGATGGCATACGCTAGCTCACTTGAGCCTATACTACTTAAGATAGATAAAGCTACCTTAGCGCCAATGCCATTGACTTTAATAAGCTGCCTAAACATTTGCCTTTCTGCTGCTGTCGCAAACCCAAACAATAGATGCGCATCTTCTCGTATAATGAGGTGCGTCAATAAAGTAATTTCTGATCCCACGTCCGGCAAATCAAAGAATGTAGTCATAGGTACTTCAATTTCATAGCCTACGCCCTGACAATCCAACAATATTAATGGGGGAGTTTTTTCTAATAAATACCCCTTGATTCTTCCGATCATAGGATGCGTCCACCTTTCATACGATTACCAACGCCAAACTTAGCCATACTAGCGCTAATATTAGCATGGCATAATCCACAAGCTAAAGCATCCGATGAATCCGTGCTGGCAACTGAAGGTAGTCCAAGCAGTTTCTGTACCATTAACTGCACTTGTCCTTTACTGGCGTGGCCTTGACCCACAACGGATTTTTTAATTTGCAGCGCCGTGTATTCGAATACTGGTAAGTCATGTATTACTGCCGCAGATATAGCGGCTCCTCTAGCTTGGCCTAGAAGTAATGTGCTTTGCGGATTAGCATTAACAAAAACTTTTTCGATAGCCACACATTCCGGATTAAACTGCTTAATCACTTCACCTAAGCCCTGAATAATGAGCTTTAGTCTGCTTGCCAAGCTATCCTTGCTGTCTCCAGTCTTGATGATGCCGCTGGCAATATAATGCAAATCATGTTTATTCTTTTTTATTATGCCGTACCCCGTAACCCTCAATCCAGGGTCAATACCAAGTATTGTGATTGCGGTGTTAATTATTCGTCCTCAATGGATGCATTCGTATAGACGTCCTGTACATCATCTAACTCTTCCAAAGCATCTAAGATTTTTTGCATTTTTTCACCATCAGGCCCATGAAATTTGACCTCGATATCTGGTTTCATCGTTAACTCTGACAGCTCATACCTGAACTCACTGTTATCAAAACCTTCTTTCACAGATAAATATTCAGAGGGCGTCGTAATGACTTCTACACTGCCGTCATCATGATTAATCACATCCTCAGCACCTAACTCAATAGCTTCTTCCATTAATTTATCTTGGTCATGCCCAGGAGCAAAGAAGAATGTCCCACAGTGCTTGAACAAAAAAGCCACCGACCCGACAGCACCCAAGTTCCCACCGTTTTTATTTAGGGCATGCCTTACATCTGCGACTGCACGTTGTTTGTTGTCAGTAAGGCAATCGATGATAATGGCAGCTCCATTTATCCCGTAACCCTCATAGCGATTTTCTTCGTAATTGACTCCCTCAAGCTCACCGGTCCCTTTTTTAATAGCACGCGCAATATTGTCAGCTGGCATATTCTCTTCTTTGCCTGCATTTACTGCCGCCCTTAATCTAGGATTGAAATTGATGTCACCACCACCCATCCTGGCTGCCACCGTAATTTCTTTAATTAATTTAGTAAAAATCTTACCCCGCTTCGCATCCTGCCTACCTTTACGGTGTTGGATGTTTGCCCATTTTGAGTGACCTGCCATAATTTAAATGCCCATTAACAAACTTGATAAAGTAATTATTTTAACAGTTAATTCGTCTTCCATAACCTAAGATAATTTTTCTCTGCCCTTATATAATAGCAACAAAAAAAGCCCAAATAATATAAGGGAAAAACCTATGGTTTCAAAAGTATTTGGTATCTCATTCAACAAAAACCAAGCTGATATGGCTGCTGAGATAGGAGTCAACAAGGCAAGCATAGATACGAGCGTAGCCTCCAGGTGTTTCAATGCATAAAACCACAACAAATAAGCAATGGCATTGACGAATATCACATTAAATAGAACGATTCCCATAAAATAAGGGGTCCACATGACCGGCTGTGACGGCAAGAGTAGGGCCAGCAACAGCAAAGGAATAGACCCCCATAACATTTGCCATGCAGTCATAGTAACAAGGTCTATTGTTGGATGTTGGTGATGCATTCGCTTTGATAAAATGGCTCCAATGGCCCAAGAAAGTCCCGATGCTAAGGCTAAGCAAGTGCTACGAAAATTATTGTCCATATTAAATGGATCGAAAATAAAACCGATACCTAGAAGGCATACCATTACTGAAACCCATTGGGAGGCAGTCAGTTTTTCTTGTAACAAAGGCCATGCCATGATGGCTACCCACATGGGCATAGTGAACGTTAAAATGGCCGTTTTACTAGCGCCTCCTTCTACTAAAGCCCATATTAGAAAACCCGTAAAACCTGCTGTTTGGAACAGTCCTAGCGCAAATAATTGTGGCATCTCTTTGGTTTTGATGGGCTTACCTAAAAGTATTAAGATAATAAATAGCGCTATTGCACCAAAAAAATTGCGTAAAAAAGCAAAAATAGCTGGGCTGGAAAAATCTAACGCTTCTTTCATGAAGGGAATATTGGAGCCCCATATAATGGAAAGCAATAACAGTCCACCAACGGCTACTAATTTAGTATTTTGCATAACACCTAAGAGTTTCTAATAATCGAACAGGTATCTTATATCACTAGTCATGTAGGTGATTAATTTTTACCCTACACTCTGACCTTTGCTTAATTCTTTATTTTTGCTATCCTAAATATTCTAATAATCATTAATATGTAAGCAGCAATGAAAACTCTTCAGCAGCTAATTAAAGAAAAAGATATACAAGAGCTTCTTTCGATTGAGCCAAGCCAAACGTTAACCGATGCTTTGACTATTATGGCTGAATATAAAATTGGAGCCTTACTGGTAATGAAAAATAAAAAAATGGTAGGCATCGTCTCGGAGCGTGACTATGCTAGAGAGGTTGTGTTAAAAAAGAAATCGCCTAAAACTACCCTGGTGGAAGATATCATGACGCGTAAAATTATTAGTTTATCCGGAACGGACAGCTTTGAAAAAGGATTGGAAGTGATGACCGAAAGAAGAATTCGCCATCTACCCGTCATGCAGGATGAAGAAATTTTAGGCATGGTGTCTATTGGCGACCTCGTAAAAGAAATGATTGCACACCAAAAACATTTAATCAGTCAGCTGGAATCTTTTATTCAGTCCTAACTAATTACTCACCTATAATTTTTACCAGCACCCTTTTTTTGCGTCGACCATCAAACTCACCATAAAAAATTTGTTCCCATGGCCCAAAATCTAGCTTCCCTTCTGTCACGGCCACAACTACTTCTCGGCCCATGACTTGCCTTTTCATATGGGCATCAGCATTGTCTTCACCGGTATCATTATGCCTGTAACCACTTACCGGCTCATGCGGTGCTAGATGCTCCAACCATTTCTTATAGTCATGATGAAGGCCCGACTCGTCATCATTAATAAAGACGCTTGCGGTAATATGCATAGCATTGACTAAAATAAAACCTTCCGAAATGCCACTTTCAGCTAAACAGCTTTTAACATCAGGGGTGATATTGGTAAAATGCATTCTTTCTGGCGCATCAAACCATAGCTCTTTTCTATAGCTTTTCATTTTTTCTCCATCGCTTACGTTTAAATGAAATTTAAATAAATATTAATTCAATGCCATTGCCAACCGGATCTTTAAAAAATAGTTGCTTGGTTCCGATCTCAGGTACTTCTCGGTAATTATATTCAATATTATTGTCCGTTAAAATTTTTTCATAGAACGGCATATTTGATGCGCTAAATGCTAAATGATCAAAAGTTGAGTTGACGTGGTGATCTCTCACTTCATTGCTTTTAGTAGAGCTAAGATGCAAAACGTCCTTTCCTTCAGCGCTCAACCAAAACCCTGTGCTTTTAAACGCTGGCCGCTCACCAAGCTTTAACCCAACGATATTAATATAAAAATCTTTTAGGGCATTCATGGTTTCTTCATCCGACCTTAGATTGTAATGATTAATGCCTTTAATCATTTTTTCTATCAGCGTTCGTCGGCCTTACTTTAATATGTAATTCTCTTAGCTGTTTTTCGTCCACTAGATTTGGTGCTTGTGTCATTAGGCACTGTGCTTTTTGTGTTTTAGGAAATGCAATCACATCCCTAATAGATTCAGCACCGGCAAGAAGTGTGGCTAATCGATCAAGGCCAAATGCTAGGCCACCATGTGGAGGTGCTCCATACTGAAGCGCATCAAGTAAGAAGCCAAATTTTTCACGCGCTTCTTCATCAGTAATATTGAGCGCCTTAAATACTTTTGACTGCACAGATTGTTGGTGAATACGAATAGACCCGCCGCCAACTTCCCAGCCATTAATTACCATATCGTATGCCTTTGACAAACAATTTCCTGGGTCAGTCTCCAATAAACCTTCGTGACCATCTTTGGGAGAGGTGAACGGATGATGTAGCGCATTCCATCGACTGCCATCTTCATCAAAATCAAACATAGGAAAATCTATAATCCAAAGCGGGGCCCATACGTTCGCAGTCAAATGCTTTTTGTCATGGCCAATTTTTTCTCGCAAGGCACCAAGAGCTTCGTTCACTATATTCCTCTTATCCGCACCAAAAAATACTATGTCACCATTCTCAGCGGAAGTTTTTTCAATAATCGCTTTTAGTGCTTCGACATGGATATTTTTTACTATAGGGCTTTGCAAGCCCTCTTCATTTAATAAATCTTTATCATTGATTTTTATATACGCCAGGCCCTTGGCGCCATATATTTTTACAAACTCTGTGTACGCATCAATTTCCGAGCGCGATAGTTCAGCGCCTTTCGGTATTCTTAGCGCAGCTACTCTGCCATTATCCATATTGGCTGCAGATGAAAATACCTTAAAGTCAACGTCCTTCATGTCCTCTGTTAGGTCAATGAGCTCTAGTGTTACCCTTAAGTCTGGCTTATCTGAACCAAAACGATGCATGGCCTCATGATAGGTCATCCTTGGAAAAGACTCAGGCAATGCTTGGTCCATAACTTCTTTAAACATTTGACGTATCATGCTCTCAGCAATATTCATGACATCTTCCTCATTTACAAATGAAGCTTCAATGTCAATTTGTGTAAATTCAGGCTGCCTGTCCGCACGCAAGTCTTCATCCCTAAAACATCTTGCAATTTGGAAGTACCTATCAAATCCTGACACCATTAAAATTTGTTTGAATAGCTGAGGTGACTGCGGTAGTGCAAAAAACTCACCGTGATGCACTCGTGATGGGACTAAATAATCTCGGGCACCCTCTGGCGTACTTCTAGTAAGGATAGGAGTTTCAATTTCTATGAATTTTTCTTGATCCAGGTACTGCCTTATATTTTTTGAAATGTCGTACCTGAGTTTCATGTTTTTTTGCATCTGATCACGACGAAGATCAATGAAGCGATGCTCAAGCCTGATTGATTCTGTAATGGTGTCGTCATCAAGCATAAAGGGAGGGGTTAAAGAGGGGTTTAATATTTCTACGGTCGATGCCAGCATCTCGACTTCCCCCGTAGGTAAATTTTTATTGGTAGTCCCTTCCGGCCGCAACCTCACCTTACATGTGACTTTAAGTACGTATTCATTTCGAATAGATTCAGCCGTGCTGAATGCTTCCTTCGTATCTGGGTCAATAACAATCTGTGCGAGTCCTTTGTTATCTCTGAGGTCAATAAAGATCACTCCGCCATGGTCTCTTCGACGGTGTGCCCAGCCACATAAAATCACCTCTTGATCAATATGGGCTCGATTTAATTCGCCACAATAATGTGTTCTCATAGTCAATTCTCTTTTTTATTTCTTGATAGTTTTTTTGGTTTTAGGGTCGTTGGTGACGCCCATGGAAATAACATATTTCAGCACCTGATCAACGCTAATGTCTAATTCAATCACTTTTTTTACTGGGACGATCAATGTATAACCTGACGTTGGGTTTGGCGTTGTAGGAACATAAACATTAACAAACTTGCCTTTCAATTTTTTTGTTATGAGTGCATCAGGTTCCCCGGTAATAAAAGCAAAGGTGTAGGTGCCTTCAATGGGAAACTCAATCAATACCGCCTTGCTAAAAGCCTTGCCTGAACTCTTGAGTAAAGTATCAGATACTTGCTTGATGCTACTATAAACTGACTTAATGAAAGGCACTCTATTGAGTATGTTCTCGTAGACCTGAATAAGCTTTTTACCAAAAAAATTATTGGCAATGACACCGGTAAACATGACCGCCAAAAATGTGAGGACTACACCAAAACCAAACACATCGCCGCCAAGAAAATATTCAGGCCTTAGATGCTCAGGGAGCAATAGAACGACCTGGTCAATAAATTGAATGAGGCTAAAAAGTACCCATACGGTAAGGATCAGTGGAATCAGGACTAATAGTCCGGTAATAAAGTTTTTCTTAATCATTTTTTTTGGTCTCTTTTTTTTCTGGGGTGGTAGGTGCTTTTTTATTTTTGAAGTCGGTCTCATACCAGCCCGAACCTGACAGCTGAAATCTAGGCGCCGATACCTGCTTTTGAAACAATAATTTTTGACAATGCGGGCAAGTCGTAGTCGCAGGATCATCCATCTTGCGAATTAAATCATCACGATGACCACACCCGTCGCATAAAAACTCGTACATTGCCATGGTTAATTCCTTGCCTTAAAAAGGAATATCGTCTTCAAACTCATCAAAGCTAGATGCTGCTGGGGCAGGCGTTGGCTCACTTGATGAGGCTGGTGCTGTTTGGTTCATGCCGGAATCATTACTATTACTCGCTCCGCCATCCTTAGAGCCAAGCATGGTCATCTGGTCCGCAACAATTTGCGTAAAATATCTAGTTTGACCGTCTTTTTCAGACTTATTGGTCTGCAATCTTCCTTCCAAATATACTTGGCTTCCTTTTTTTAGGTATTGATTGCCAATCTCAGCAAGTTTTCCGAACATGCTGATGTTATGCCATTCTGTTTGTTCTTGAGTATTCCCTTCTTTATCTTTATACCTTCTGCTTGTCGCAACCGCGAAACTGCAAATAGGCTGTTGAGCTGCGGTATACCTTGCTTCTGGATCCCGGCCTAATCTTCCCACTAAAATGACTTTATTTACTGACATATCAAATCTCCCAAATAGACTTTATATTTAATTAACCTTTTTTTTTGCTTCGGGCACTTTCATTTGCCATGAAAATGCAAACCACAAGCCAATCAACATCATACAAAATAAAAAGCTTCCATTGTAACCGTATAACTTCGTGATCAAGCCCCCAACGGAACCCCCAACAAAAATACCCAATGATTGAGACGTATTATACACCCCCAAAGCCAATCCTTTTTTATTGATTGGAGCTACCTTGCTAACGAAACTCGGAAGTGATGCCTCTAAAAAATTAAAGGCTACAAAATAGATGAGTAACGCAATAATAATGCCAGTTAAGGTGGAAGAAAAAATAATAAAGGCGCCCTGTGCCACTAATAGAAAAAATATTGCGCCCAAAAATGAGGGCTTATTTTTTTTATATCTTTCGGAAAAAATAATTACTGGAATAATAAGCAGAAATGACACGAGTAGGACTGGGAGGTAAATATACCAATGGTCATTTAGATCAATACCTCCCTGAGCAATCAAATATATCGGAACAATCATAAACATCGAGATTTGCGTTGCATGCAAAACGAAAATACCAAAATTTAATCGATTTAAATGAATGTCTTTAATAATGCCAAGAAAGTCCACTTTAGTTATTGGCGATTTTTTACCCCCATTGGCTGGCTCTTTAATAAATAGGTGAATAATAAAAAAAGCTACAATTGACAATGCTGCCATAAGCAGAAAAATGCCGTCGACTCCGATCAGTGCATTGAGCCAGGGTGATATGACCAGCGATAATGCAAAGGTTAGGCCGATGCCCCCACCAATAATAGCCATGGCTTTAGTGCGATGTTCATCCCGAGTAAGGTCTGCCAATAAAGCGGTTAGGACTGCAGAAATAGCGCCTGCGCCTTGAATGCTTCGCCCAATAATAATGCCCTCAATAGTAGATGACAAGGCAGCCACTATTGATCCAATGACAAAAAGCAGCAGCCCAAAATAAATCACTTTTTTGCGCCCAAAATAATCCGATGACATGCCAAAAGGGATTTGGAATAATGCTTGAGTCAACCCATAAATACCTAACGCAAGACCTATTTGAAAGGATGTAGGATTTCCTTCCAGGCCTGATGCATAAATAGCAAAAATGGGTAGGATAAGAAACATACCCAGCATTCTTAAAGCATAAATCGATGCGAGAATAAAGCTGGTTCGTATCTCCAGGGGAGACATTTTATCTAAATTACTCATGAAATAAATATTGGCTGTTTCTAATTATTTAATAATTCAGTATATTATCAGGTTGCTCCTTAATAAAGATAGAAATTAATGGAATACCTAAAGATTAGAGGTGCCCGAACACATAACTTAAAAAATATTTCGGTTGACCTCCCAAGAAATAAACTCATTGTCATTACTGGGCTATCAGGCTCTGGTAAGTCATCACTGGCCTTTGATACCCTTTATGCGGAAGGCCAGCGAAGGTATGTAGAATCCTTGTCCGCCTATGCAAGGCAGTTTCTTGACCGCATGAATAAACCTGATGTTGATTTAATAGAAGGCTTGTCGCCAGCTATTGCTATCGAGCAAAAATCTACCTCCCATAATCCTCGCTCTACCGTAGGGACAGTAACAGAAATTCATGACTACCTGAGGCTTCTATACGCAAGGGCGGGAGACCCGTATTGTCCAGACCACCAAATAAAATTAGAGGCAAAGACTATTTCGCAAATGGTCGACCAGATCCTTAATCTGCCGACAGATACTAAGCTAATGATTCTTGCCCCGGTCATTAACGACAGAAAAGGAAGTCATGCGGATCTGATAGATGAATTGCGAGCGCAGGGTTTTATTAGGGCCCGGGTTGATGGAAATGTATACGAAATAGACGATATTCCTCCTTTAGAAAAAAATATCAAGCATCAAATTGATGTAGTGATAGACCGAATCAAGGTTAGTACAGAAATCAAACAAAGGATTACCGAGTCGCTGGAAACCGGCTTAAAAATTGCTGATAATAAAATTATTACGCACAACATGGAGACAAAAGAAGATGTATTATTTTCCGCAAAATTCTCATGCCCGCATTGTGATTATGGTATTCCCGAGTTAGAACCAAGGCTTTTTTCTTTCAACAACCCTATGGGTGCATGCCCAGAGTGCGATGGACTAGGGCATAAAAATTTCTTCGACCAAAGCCGGGTGGTGGCTTTTCCTGAGCTTTCGTTGGCATCAGGAGCAATTAAGGGCTGGGACAAACGGAACCAATTTTATTATCAAATACTGCATAGCTTAGCTACCCATTATAATTTTGATCTGGAAACACCGTTCAATGCATTGCCTGAAAATATTCAAGGTATCGTTCTTCATGGCAGTAAAAATGAAAAAATAGAATTTAATTATTTCGTCGGATCCGGTACCCCTCAAAAAAGAAAACATACCTTTGAGGGCATACTCAATAATTTCAAAAGACGATACGAAGAAACGGATTCCAATACCGTAAGAGATGAGCTGGCTAAGTACCTTAGCAACCAAATTTGCCCATCTTGTGAGGGAACCAGACTTCGAACAGAGGCGCGCAACGTCTTGGTAGAGAACATGAATTTACATCACATATGTGAGCTACCCCTAAGAAAGGCATTCAACTTTTTTCATGACTTAAGCCTAGAAGGGAGCAAGGCACAAGTTGCTAGCAAGCTTGTTACGGAAATAAAAAATAGATTGCATTTCTTAATCAATGTTGGCTTGGACTATCTCTCCCTTTCTCGGTCGGCGGACACCCTTTCTGGAGGCGAAGCTCAGAGAATTCGACTGGCCTCACAAATAGGAAGTGGACTGACTGGCGTGTTATATGTGCTAGATGAGCCGTCGATAGGGCTGCATCAAAAAGACAATGACCGTCTGCTAGAAACTCTTAAACATCTAAGGGATATTGGTAATACCGTCATTGTGGTTGAACATGATCTTGATGCGATTATGGCAGCGGACTTTGTTCTAGATATCGGCCCGGGCGCAGGAATCCATGGCGGGCATATTACTGCTCAAGGAACCCCGTCTGAAGTTGCAGCAAACAAGAACTCTTTAACTGGCCAGTATCTTAGTGGGCATAAAAAAATTGCCGTGCCATCAAAAAGGCATTTGCCTGGAAAAGACTTTTTTGTGATTAAGAATGCGAGGGGTAATAACTTACAAGGGGTGGACCTTAAATTACCTATCGGACTTTTTACCTGTGTTACCGGTGTGTCGGGAAGTGGAAAGTCGACCTTGGTGAACAACACGCTCTACAATGCCATTGCCAAATTTTTATATCGAAGTAATGTCGAAACTGCAGCCCATGACTCGATGGAGGGCATGGCATTTTTTGATAAAGTTGTGGATGTGAATCAAACCCCTATAGGACGCACACCGCGTTCTAACCCTGCCACCTATACGGGGCTATTTACGCCGATTAGGGACTTATTTTCCAAAGTGCAAGAGAGTAGAACTCGGGGTTATAACCCCGGCCGATTTTCTTTTAATGTAAAAGGTGGAAGATGTGAGGCCTGTGAGGGTGACGGTGTCATTAAAGTTGAAATGCATTTTCTCCCCGATGTTTACGTCCAATGCGATACCTGTCTAGGGCATCGATACAATCGTGAAACATTAGAAATCAAATATAAGGGTAAAAATATTCATGAGATTTTATCTTTCACCGTAGAGCAAGCCTACGCGTTTTTTGAATCCGTTCCTATTATTGAGCGCAAACTTAAGACCTTGCTTGAGGTAGGCTTGGGCTATATTCAGCTTGGTCAAAATGCGACAACGCTATCTGGAGGAGAGGCGCAGCGAGTGAAGTTAGCACTCGAACTATCTAAGCGGGATACAGGGAAAACCTTGTATATTCTCGATGAGCCTACTACCGGCTTGCACTTTGAAGACATTCAGCTCCTATTAAATGTCCTCCATCGCCTAAGGGACAATGGTAATACCCTGGTCGTAATTGAGCATAATTTAGATGTCATTAAAACTGCAGACTGGGTGATTGATCTAGGTCCAGAAGGGGGCGATGGCGGAGGACATATTGTCGGCGAAGGTTCTCCGGAAAAGGTTAGCCAAAATCCTAAAAGTTATACCGGAAAATATTTAAAATCTTATTTATAAAGACCTACAAGGTCTTAGCTACCATAGTGGTGTTTGGTTTGAGCTTATGCCAAATGGTAAAACTTGCCGCCGCTTGGCTAATGAGCATGCCTAGACCATCGAAATATTTTGCCCCTTTGTTCTTGGCGTTAAGGATAAAAGGCGTATCAAAACCATACGTCATATCGTAATACACGGTTTCTGACCGAAACAAATGGTCGGCTATAGGTGATGAACCGTCAATCAATGCTGATGAAGTCCCATTAATAACCAAATCATAACCCTGCGCATTAAAAGCATGAAGTTCAATCGCCTT
>DGAZ01000042.1:14166-15845 GCA_002384685.1 Methylophilales bacterium UBA4017
GGTAATGGTTTTTGGGCTTGCGTTAATCACGTCATACATCACACCGTTAGACGCACCCCCTGCACCTAATATGGCAAGGTGAGCATGCTGAATCGTGACATGCTTAGAGGTTAGATCGCTGACTATACCTATGCCATCGGTAGTATCCCCATAAATTCTTCCGTCAATAAAGGAGAGGGTGTTAACGGATTCGGTCAGCTTTGATGTAGAGGAAACCTCATCACATATAGCAAATGCCTCCGCTTTAAATGGAAGGGTAACGTTTAGTCCTAAATAATTTTGGTGGCGGAGTGTATGAATCGCGTCAACAAAATGCTCAGGGGTGATGTCAATCTTGTCATAGTCTATGCTCAGGCCAAACTCCTTAGCGAAACATTGATGAATGGCAGGTGACTTTGAATGGTCAACAGGGTGTCCCACGACGGCATATTTTTTTATAGGGTTGTTCATAAGTGAATTATAAAGTCGTATGTTAATTAACGCACCATTTTATATTTATGCACTATTATGATGCACATAAAGCATGGAAAAGTGTTAATTTGGTGCAGTATAAGGGAAAATAGTGTATTTAATCCATAAAATGCTGTATTTTATGCATAAATTAAATGATCATTACTATAGTGATCATTATAATTAAGAATTAACATTCATCACTATTTAATTTATTAAGGAGTTTTAGTATGGCTGGCGTATCTGATGTAATGAAAAAAATTAAAAGTAATAACGTAAAGTTTGTCGATTTGCGTTTTACTGACACTAAGGGTAAAGAACAGCATGTGACCGTTCCGGTATCAGCATTCGACAAAAGCAAGTTTACCGAAGGCCATGCCTTCGATGGTTCTTCGATTGCGGGTTGGAAGGGTATTAATGCCTCAGACATGCTATTAATTCCAGATCCTAATACGGCAAATATGGATCCTTTCATGGAAGAGCCTACCATGATCCTTACCTGCAACGTAATTGACCCTACCGATGGCAAGGGATATGACCGAGACCCCCGTACTATTGCACAGAGAGCGGAAGCGTATCTTAAAAAAACGGGTATTGGAGACACGATTTACTTTGGCCCAGAGCCTGAATTTTTTGTGTTTGATTCAGTGACATGGCAGTCTGGCATGCAAGGTTCCTCCGTAAAAATTAATTCCGAAGAAGCTTCGTGGGAATCAAATAATGATCACGAGGGGGGTAATGTTGGTCATAGGCCAGCAGTAAAAGGTGGTTATTTTCCTGTGCCTCCAGTCGATTCCATGCAAGATCTCAGGTCGGCTATGTGCCTAACGCTAGAAGAAATGGGTGTGCCTGTTGAAGTGCATCACCACGAAGTAGCTGGTTGTGGTCAAAATGAAATAGGTACCATGTTTAGCTCACTCACGCAGAGAGCTGATTGGACACAAATCCTTAAATATGTCGTTCACAACACCGCACATAACTTTGGCAAGACAGCGACGTTCATGCCAAAACCGGTACTCAATGATAATGGTACGGGTATGCATGTTCACCAATCTATATGGAAAGGTGGAAAGAACATGTTTGCTGGAAAAGAGTATGCCGGATTAAGTAAGGATGCATTATTTTATATTGGCGGCATTATCAAACATGGAAAGGCGCTTAATGCTATTACCAATCCATCCACCAACTCCTACAAACGTTTAGTGCCAGGCTTTGAAGCGCCGGTGATG
>DGAZ01000042.1:15991-18832 GCA_002384685.1 Methylophilales bacterium UBA4017
GCAAGAAGAATTGAGGTGCGCTTCCCCGACCCAACAGCTAATCCCTATTTAGCTTTTACTGCCATGATGATGGCCGGTCTTGATGGTATTCAGAATAAAATTCATCCGGGTGATGCCGAGACACGCGACCTGTATGACTTAACGCCTGAAGAAGAAAATAAAATACCTCAAGTGGCACATTCGCTCGATCAAGCGTTAGATGCGTTAGATAATGACCGTGAATTCCTTACACGAGGCGGTGTATTTACTGACGACTTTATTGATAGCTTTATTAAGCTCAAAATGGATGAAGTAACACGGATGAGAATGACCCCACATCCTATTGAATTTGATATGTATTACAGCGTGTAAATAATTAGTGGGCTCTTCTGAGCCCACTCCTCTTAAGCTTAAGCTTAAGCATACAAGGTAATATGCAGGCTATATGAGACTCGTCCAAGCAATAATTAATCTACAGACTATCCACGTGCAACTCAATTGCAATGGTAAAAAAATACATGGCACCACCTAAAATATTTCCCAAATTTGAAGGCTTAGAGCATCTAACCTCAGCCGTCATCATTTGCAGTGAAAGGTTTTCTATTGATTACATGAACCCTAGCGCGGAGATCATGCTGGAAATAAGCCATGACCAGGCTTGCGGTCAAGTGATGAGTTTGTTTTTTGAGGAATTTGATCTCTTTAAGCATGCCGCTCTTAGTGCAAAAAAATCGCAGAGCGCATTTAGGGAAAATGAGGTGTTTATTCGTTCCAAGCAAAATAAAACCTTATGCGTGACGTTTACCGTCTCGTGGCTTGGTAACTCTGACTACTATCTCATTGAGATGATACAAATGGACCAACATTTACGCATAGCCAAAGAAGAAAGGATGTTTATTCAGCAACAAGCTAATGCCGATCTTCTCAGAAATCTCGCCCATGAAATAAGGAATCCGCTTGGGGGCTTGCGGGGGGCGGCACAACTTCTAGAAAAAGAATTGGCTTCAAAAAATCTCAAGGAATATACCGAGATCATTATTGCCGAAGCAGATCGGTTGCAAAACCTCATGAGCAAGTTGCTCACTCCGCACCAATTGCCCTCCTATGACACAACGAATATTCATGAAGTAATCGAGCGGGTCAGGGGCCTTGTGGTTTCCGAATTTGGTTCAGAGATTGAGTTTGTCAGGGATTATGATATCAGTCTCCCTGAGTTTGTAGGAGACCGAGAAAAATTAATACAAGCGCTCTTGAATATTTGTCGCAATGCGATGCAGGCGTTGCTTAAGCAATCTGACACAGAAAACCCGTCGCTCAAAGTGGTTACGCGTTCAGAGCGCCAAATTGTTTTTAATAAGAAGAAACACTCGGCTGCCATACGTATTGATATAGTGGATAACGGTCCTGGGGTCCCCGAGCCAATTAAAGACACCATTTTTTACCCCCTGGTTTCAGGGAATGACGAGGGTACTGGCCTAGGATTATCGTTAGCCCAAAACCTTATATCCCTTCATCAAGGCATGATTAGCTTACATAGCGAACCCGGTAGAACGGTGTTTTCTATCATCCTACCCATTAACAATGGTTTGATTATTAATAAAGAGGTGGCGCAATGACCGATGTATGGATACTTGATGATGACAAGTCGATTCGATGGGTTTTTGAGAAAGCCTTAGCTAGTGCCAACCTTTCTTATAAGTCATTCTCGAACACGAACGAAGCCATTAATCAGTTTAATCACGAAAAACCTTCGGTCATCATCAGTGATATCCGTATGCCGGGGGAAACCGGGCTTGTATTCTTGACGAAGGTCAGTGAAAAGTTTCCCGAAATCCCTATTATTATTATGACCGCCTACTCGGATCTGGATACCGCCGTAGCCGCATTCCAAAAGGGTGCGTTTGAGTATATTGCCAAACCTTTTGACATCGATAAATCCATCGAAGTGATTAAAAAAGCCTTAGTTAAAGCTAATGCGAATAAGACAACTCCGAGTGACGATCAACGCTTCGCGCCAGAGATTATTGGGCAGTCCTCATCAATGCAAACCGTATTTAGGATGATTGGCAAGTTGAGCAAAAGTGAGGATAACGTATTAATCACCGGAGAAACAGGAACTGGCAAGGCATTGGTTGCCCAATCCCTACATAACAATAGCCAAAGAAAGGACCAGCCCTTTATTAAAATTAATACTGCGACTATTCCCAAAGGGCTCATCGAGGAGGCTCTATTTGGTATGGAAACGCATGCTTCCACGGATACTCAAGGGGACATGAAAGGGAGTATTGATGAAGCTCATGGCGGCACACTTTTCTTGGATGAGATTGGTGACATGCCCATGGAAATACAAATACGGCTACTAACAATATTAAGTGACGGGCAGTTTTATCGGGTGGGTGGCAAAAAACCTGTGGCCATTAATATTAGAATTATTGCCGCAACCAATCAAAATCTCAACACATTAGTTGCTAAGCAATTGTTTAGGGACGATCTATTCTATCGGCTTAATGCCATCAGCATTATGATCCCTCCCTTAAGAGAAAGGCCGGATGATATTCCGCTGTTAACGCAGTGTTTCCTAAAGAATAGTGCGCAATCACTAAAAATGGAAGCTAAGGTGATGTCAGAGGAGGTGCTTAATTATCTCATCGCCCTTAATTGGAGTGGGAATGTCCTGCAGCTAGAAAATGTCTGTCATTGGCTGACGCTCATGACCTCTGGAGCTACTATTACGATCGATGACTTACCTTTAGACTTAAAAGATCAGTCCAATAATGTTGCTCCGCATGGCAATCAAGAGGACTGGCGTATAGGACTACACAGAAATATTGACTTAGAAATTAAAAACGGCAACCATCAGGT
>DGAZ01000051.1 GCA_002384685.1 Methylophilales bacterium UBA4017
AATCAACTTTCATGGGAAAGAACAGGTAAGCTTGCGTCGGTCATGGGAAGCATAAAAATACAAAGTCAGGGAGGGCAAAATCATCAGCCCAGCTTTGCTGATATTGCAAATATTTTTGGTGAAACTTTAAATTAAATCTCTTTTGTCTGTATTGGCAGTATAAGTTTTTTGGGTGTCAAGGCACAAAGCTGTTAAATTATTTCCCCATACACAGCCACTGTCTAATGAATAACCTAATGCATGATTAATAAATCCAATCGCCGACCAATGCCCGGTAATTAATATTTCCTCCCTCTTCTTATGTGGTTTAATCCCAAACCATGGCCTTACATTCTCTGGCATGCCATTAAGAGTGCCTTTATACTTAAAATCTAATGATTCGTCAGCTTTAAGGCAACGCATTCTCGTCAACACATTCACTGTTAACCTATGAGTATCATCAACCCCTAGTTTCATGCTCCACTTCTCAGGAAAGTTACCATACATTGAGTGTAAAAAATTTTCTGGATTTTTTTTTAGTGCGTCGGAGGCTGATTTAGCAAGGTCGATTGCATCAGACTTTTTCCATGACGGAAGTAACCCTGCATGCGTCATAATATGTTTTTCGTCACTATGCAAGAAAGGTAGTGAAATCAACCAGTCTACATATAGTCTTTTATTACGTGAAGATAAAATATCGTCTAATGTATCATTGCTGGAGGACATACTTTTTGATAGAGCTACGGCTAGGAAATGTAGGTCGTGATTCCCAAGCACAAGCGTAATATTTTTTTGGTTCTGATAGCACCAATGGATTGTTTCAAGTGAGTGGCGACCCCGGTTTATAATGTCGCCTACTAACCAAAGCTTATCGGTTTCTGTATTGAAGGATATTTTTTCTAGCAGCTGATGAAGGGTATAGAAACAGCCCTGCAAGTCACCAATGGCATAAGTTGCCATTAAAGTTCTTACAAACTTCCGCCAGACTGATTAGCCATCCACATTACTGCAGCCGCTACTTCCTCATCCGACAATGAAGCATTTCCACCTTTGGCTGGCATAGTCCTTATGCCTTTTATTGCATGGCTGATAAGGGTTTCCTTGCCCTGAGCTATTCGTGGTCCCCACTGACCTGCATCACCAATTTTTGGTGCGTTCATAAGGCCCGAGGCATGGCACATAGCACAATTAGCTTGTGTAATTTTTTCACCAGAAATTGATGAGTTATTTTTTGCTGGGGTGTTATCGGCAACCTTTACAGCCGCTACTGGCTGAACATCCGCTTCCGCCGGTTTATTCTCAACAATCATAGTTGCTGTATCGGATGAATCGGGCTTTGATGTAGCTAAAGTAATAATGATTATTGCGCCAATCAAACTACCTATTACTACAAAGACTGTTTCTAGTAGAGATCTTAATTCGCTTTGCTTACTCATAAAAAAATTCCTAACCTTAAAAAATTAAATAAATTTATACATAAAATAATGATCAATTAATAGTCCCGTAAAGATCAAGCCTAAATACAAAATAGAGTATTTAAAAATTTTCATTGATAGTTTATCAGAATAATTCCGATAGAGCACAACGACATAATAAAGAAAAATAGCATTTAATATCGTAGCGATAAATAAGTAGATCAGTCCAGTCATACCAACACTAAAAGGCATCATTGTTACAATAACTAGAATAATGGTATATAAAACAATTTGTAGCAACGTGAACTGTTCACCATGGGTTACAGGCAGCATAGGCATGCCAACTTTTGCATACTCCTCCCTTCTGTAAAGAGCTAATGCCCAAAAATGGGGTGGGGTCCAGCAAAATATAATGAGGAATAATATAATAGCTTCTGGCGCTACATGATTGTTTACAGCAGCCCAACCCAGCACAGGCGGCATAGCTCCTGATGCGCCCCCAATAACAATATTCATTGGCGTTGCTGGTTTTAAAAAAATTGTATAAATTACCGCATAGGCAAGAAAAGTGATTAGTGTTAGCCACATGGTTAATGGGTTTACCAAATAGAAAAGGATTGCTAAGCCTAGTCCGCCCAAAACAGATGAAAAAATCGCAGTTTCTTTTGGGGAAACCTGCCCTGTAGGTAATGGGCGCCCTCTTGTCCGAGCCATTAACGCATCTATCTTTTCCTCAATTAAACAATTAAAAGCGGCCGCCGCACCACTTACGAAAGCAATCCCTATGCTTGCAGCAATAAGGATATTAATTGGGACCATGCCAGGTGTTGCTAAAAACATTCCAATAATGGCAGTAAAAACAATTAATGCCGTTACTCTTGGTTTACATAGAGCATAAAAATTCTTCAAGCTCCCTATCGAGTAAAATGACTTGACTGTTTCTGCTTTAATCATGGTTTGGTGTAATTCTTGAATTAATAATGACCAATATTATAACCAAAAATGCTGCTCCAAGGTTGTGAGCTGTTGCTAAGATTATAGGTAGGTGCAACAAGAGATTGGCTATACCAATAATAAATTGAAAAGCTAGAACAATAAGCAGAAGATTTTTATAGAATCTAATCCCTGGATAAGCAGCTAAAAATACTGCTAATCCTATTAGGTATAATGTAAGTACAATAGCCCCAATCCTATGGACCCACTGGATAGCATGAAGCGCTTCAAGAGAAAGCTGCTGTCCATCTGAGGTCATACCTAGCTCTCTAAATATAGAAAATGAATTCTTAAAGTCCATAGCTGGAATGAGCGATCCATGACATGTGGGATAATCAGTACAAGCTAGTGCAGCATAATTAGTACTCGTCCAACCCCCAAGTAAAATCTGTATAAATAAAAGAACTAGTGCAAACCGGGTAAATAAGACTATAGACTTTCCTAATACAGCCGTGTTATTTACAGACCCCCAATGCCGATGAGCAATAAAAGTTAATATGCCAAGAATAGACATGCCACCTATCAAATGAAGTGAAACGATAGCTGGCTTTAGAAGCATGGTTACGGTCCACATACCCAAGGCGGCTTGAAAAAAAAGAAGGCCAACCAGAAAGAAAGGCAATATTAATGGCACTTTAATCTTATCCCTATTTTTATAAGAAAAGAACGCTATAGTAAATATGACTATGCCCAACATTCCTGCTAGGTAGCGGTGGATCATTTCAATCCAGGCTTTGTCAGTTTCTACTGGGCTATCAGGAAATGCTTGTTGTGCATTTTCAATAGACTCGATACTTTCAGGGACGGTAAGTGTTCCATAACATCCAGGCCAATCAGGACAGCCTAGCCCTGCATCTGTGAGCCGAACATACGCACCAAAAACCACGACACAAAGAGTCAGTATCACAGAAACTAGCACTAATTTTTTATACCAGTTCATATTATATTTATTACTAGGTAGTTATAAGATAAGATAGC
>DGAZ01000043.1:0-29679 GCA_002384685.1 Methylophilales bacterium UBA4017
CGATGACGGCCAACAGCATCGATTTCATCGATAAAAATTATGCAAGGAGAGCTTTTCTTTGCCTGCTCGAACATGTCACGAACCCTTGCAGCTCCTACTCCTACGAACATCTCCACAAAATCTGATCCAGAAATACTGTAAAAAGGTACTTTTGCCTCACCGGCTATAGCTCGTGCAAGTAAAGTTTTACCTGTTCCTGGAGGGCCCACCATTAATACACCTCTTGGAATTCTCCCGCCTAACTTATGAAACTTAGTTGGATCTTTAAGAAAGTCAACGATTTCCGATACTTCTTCCTTCGACTCATCGCATCCTGCAACATCAGCAAAGGTTGTTTTATTGTTAGTTTGATCAAGCTGCCTTGCCTTGCTTTTACCCATTGAAAAGGGTCCGCCACCTTTACCTCCGCCCTGCATTTGTTTCATGAAAAATATCCACACCCCAATTAATAGAATCATAGGGAACCATGAAATAAAAATACTCATTAGAAAGGATTGTTGCTCCTTAGGCTTAGCATCAACGACAACATTATTCTTAAGCAGATCAGAAACAAGCCATGGGTCTGTCGGAGCATAAGTGGTAAAGCGTTTCCCATCAGCAGTAATGCCTGTTAAGTTTTGGCCATCAATCTCAACCTTAGCTATATTGCCAGACTTCACCTCAGACATAAATTGTGAGTAAACTAGCTTGTTCTCAAATCGTGTTGAACCGGAAAATTGATTAAAGACCGTCATCATAATAAGCCCAATAGCAATCCACATAGCTATGGTTTTTAATGTGTTATTGTTCAAATCATCATCCTTTTTTTGTTAATTTATAGTTAATCTTAAACTACAGAGCATCAAACATACAAAACTAAATCCTATTTCTTCCGAATACAAAAATCTCCGAACTTCTATCTCTTGATGATTTTGGCTTAAAAGTGGTTACTTTTTCAAACTGCTTTCTAGTTTCAGCCACAAAACCATCAAAATCTTCACCAACAAAAGACTTGACCAAAAAACAGCCATTTGGTTTCAGCCATTTAACAGCGAACTCGAGTGCAAGTTCATTTAAATGAATAATACCTGCTTGATCAGAAGACTTTATCCCACTAATATTGGGGGCCATATCTGAAATTACAAGATCTAATGACGTTTTACCTAATTTTTTTACTAGAATATCTAAAATTTCCTGCTCACGAAAGTCTCCCTTAAGAAAGTCTACATTTTTAATTAGCTCCATTTCCAAGAGATCGAGAGCAAAAATATGGCCATTACTGCCTAATGTATTTGAAAGAACTTGTGACCAGCTGCCTGGGGCTGAGCCTAAATCAACTACACTCATATGCTTTGTTAGAAAATTAAACTTATCATTAGCTTCCAGCAACTTAAATGCTGCACGGGATCGATAGCCTACTAACTTTGCTTGATGGACGTATGGGTCTGATACATGTTCATTCATCCAGCTTTTACTAGTTTTTGATCTCTTCATCTGATATTATTGCCAGCCTATTTACGACATACACTCTATATTACATGCTTAATTCAAAACAAACAGCTTACCTAAAAGCGCTATCTCACTCGAAAAATCCAGTGGTTCAAATAGGCCTCAAAGGCTTAACTGACTCGGTAACCAAAGAAATTGATGCAAATTTAAATGCCCATGAATTAATTAAAATTAAAGTTCAGAGTGATAGCAAAGAAAACAGGAGTGACATGTTAACTAGTATTTGTGAAAAGCTACGTGCCGAGCCAGTCAATCACATAGGAAAATTGTTAGTTATATTTCGACCAAATCCAAAAAAAACTAAAATTACGCTTCCCTGATATCATCGTATTTTAATAAGCAATAAAACACCAAGAACACACTGCAATAGATAAGCAACACTGGCAATTCCATGCCACGAGCTGTATCGATCGGCAAACATACTTTCCATTACCTCCCTAGGCAAGGCTTCCACTTTCAATGTCTCAAGTAAAGGGTGTATGCCAAAAAAACTGATCATAACTAGTGCCAGGATGAGTAACGTAATCCAAAAAAATGCTCTTTTAATCACTCCCATACCATTAGATCTAAATCCAACAAAAATAATCATCGCCGATGCAAATAAACCGAAATAATTTAAAAATTTAAACATGTCAGCCGCCAGCGCTCCAGCAATATAAGAGCTGGGAATTTTATTGAATAAAACTGATGTGACCATCAGCATACTCCATAAGGAACCTACCCAAACCGAGGTAATAACAAAGCTAAGTTTATTTAATATATTTTCCATGAAGGCTAGATGTATAGGACCCGTAAAATATCAAAAGTTTTTATTCCTCCGGGAGTTTCAAACTCTACAACATCCCCCTCTTCTTTTCCAATTAATGCTTTCGCTAATGGAGAATTTATTGAAATCTTGTTGTCTTTAATGCTAGATTCATCATCGCCAACAATCTGATAAGTTGACTTTTTTTCCGTATCTAAGTCTTCTAACTCAATAGTTGCCCCAAAAACACACCTTCCTTCGGCTTTTAAGTTTTCTGGATCGATTACTTCAGACTGAGATAGTTTAGCCTCAATATCTGCTAGTCTTCCCTCAATAAAGCCTTGTTTTTCTTTTGCTGCTTCATATTCGGCATTTTCTGAAAGATCGCCCTGTGCCCTAGCTTCGGCAATAGCTTCTATAATTGCAGGTCTATCAACACTTTTTAGCTGCTGCAATTCTCTCTTTAATGCTTCCAGACCATTTCGGGTCATAGGTATTTGCGCCATCTTTCGTCCCTTTTTTACTAGCGATAGTAATGTTATTTTTTAAGGCTTTGTTAGTGAGAGAGTGTATTTTAAGTGGTTAGTTTGTGCAAGCTCTGAAGAGACTCTACATGAATCTCGTCAACATAGTTCATTCCTACACAAGCGGCTCTTGCGCCAGACAACGTTGTGTAATAAGTGACTTTATTTTGAAGTGCATTGCGTCTTATTTCATAAGAGTCAGCTATAGCTCTTCTATCTTCCGTAATATTAACAATGAAATCGATTTCGTTATTTTTTATCATATCTACGATATGCGGTCTTCCTTCAGCAACTTTATTAACTGTGTCCACATTGATGCCATTTTTCCTGATAACATTTGCCGTTCCTTTTGTAGCAACAATTTTGAATCCTAGGTCAATCAGCGACTGAGCAATATCAATAACGTTTAAATGGTCTTCTTTTCTTACGCTTAAGAAGGCCTTCCCGCCCTTCGGAAGTATAACTGACGCACCCATCTGGGACTTAATAAAAGCTTCTGCAAAAGTTTTAGCGACTCCCATAACCTCACCCGTAGATTTCATTTCAGGCCCAAGGATCGTATCAACTCCTGGAAACTTTATAAATGGAAATACAGCTTCTTTAACGGAGAAAAAATCGGGGGTTATTTCCTTGGTAAACTTTTGTTTTTTTAATGATATACCTGCCATACAATTTGCTGCAATTTTGGCTAATGGTTTTCCGATTGCTTTAGAGACAAATGGGACCGTTCTTGATGCTCTCGGGTTTACCTCTAAAACAAAAATATTTTCGCCTTGAATGGCAAACTGAACATTCATCAAACCAATAACATTTAATGCTTTTGCCATTTTTTTAGTTTGCTCAATAATCGTTTTTTGGACTTTTTGTGACAAACTGTGAGGGGGTAATGAGCACGCCGAATCACCAGAATGAACACCAGCTTGCTCAATGTGCTCCATAATGCCACCAATCACTATATCTTCCCCATCGGATATTGCATCCACATCCACTTCCAATGCATCGTTTAAAAATCTATCTAACAAAACGGGAGATTCATGGGAGACTTTTACTGCTTCACGCATGTATCTCTCTAAGTCATTTTTTTCATGAACGATTTCCATAGCCCTTCCACCTAAAACATAGCTTGGCCTAACAACCAAGGGGTAGCCAATTTCTTCAGCCAACACCAAAGCTTCTTCTGGATTTCTTGCTGTTTTATTCGGAGGCTGTTTAAGTTTAAGGTCGTTAAGTATGCCTTGAAAACGTTCACGATCTTCTGCAGCATCAATATCATCCGGTAAAGTCCCAATTATGGGGACGCCTTCAGCTTCTAATGCCTTGGCTAGCTTAAGAGGAGTCTGGCCCCCATACTGAACAATAACTCCCCATGGATTTTCTTTTGCAACGACTTCTAAAACATCTTCCAGGGTAACTGGATCAAAATATAACCTATCTGAAGTGTCGTAGTCAGTAGATACTGTCTCAGGATTACAGTTAATCATGATGGTTTCAAAACCGCTTTCTCTTAACGCTAATGCCGCATGCACACAACAATAATCGAACTCAATGCCCTGTCCAATCCGGTTCGGTCCACCACCTAAAATAATAATTTTTTTATTTGTTGTTGGCTCTGACTCACAGTATTCTTCATAAGTAGAGTAGAGATAAGCAGTCTTAGTTTCAAACTCTGCCGCACACGTATCTACCCTTTTGTAAACGGGTCGAATATTATGGTCATACCTTAACTTCCTTACAGATGATTCATCCGTACCAGCCAATTTTGCTATTCTGCTATCTGAAAATCCTGATTTTTTAAGTTCTTTAAGAAAACCACTATCCAAGCCTTTAAAGGCTTTTTTCTTCACAAGGCTTTCTTGTTCTATAAGATCTTTAATTTGATATAAAAACCAAGGATCAATTTTTGAATGCTGAAATATTTCATCAACGGTCAGTTGAGCTCGAAATGCATCTCCCACAAACCAAATTCTATTAGGTCCACACTCTCTTAATTCTTTAACAATCTCATCTTTATCTTCCGAGAATTCAACCAGCCCATCCACACCAATTTCTAGGCCTCTCAGCGCTTTCTGAAATGACTCCTGAAATGTCCTTCCCATTGCCATAACCTCACCCACAGACTTCATTTGAGTTGTGAGTCTTGAATCAGCTTGAGGAAATTTTTCGAATGCAAAACGCGGGATTTTAGTAACAACGTAATCAATAGTTGGCTCAAAAGAAGCGGGGGTTAATCCTCCAGTAATATCATTTCTTAGCTCATCCAATGTATATCCTACCGCTAATTTGGCTGCGATCTTTGCAATTGGAAAGCCGGTTGCTTTTGATGCTAATGCTGAAGATCTTGAAACTCTTGGATTCATCTCAATAACCACCATTCTTCCGTCATCAGGATTAATTGCAAATTGGACGTTTGATCCTCCTGTATCAACTCCAATCTCTCTTAAGACATTAATGGATGCCGTCCGCATTATTTGATACTCTTTGTCAGTTAATGTCTGTGCTGGAGCTACAGTTATCGAGTCACCTGTATGAACTCCCATTGGGTCAAGATTCTCGATAGAGCAAATAATTATGCAGTTGTCATTAGAGTCTCGCACAACTTCCATTTCATATTCTTTCCAGCCAAGTAACGATTCCTCGATCAGCAATTCCTTTGTTGGTGAAGCATCAAGGCCTCGCTCGCATATCTCAATAAATTCTTCTTTATTGTAGGCTATGCCCCCTCCACTTCCACCCATAGTGAAAGAAGGTCGAATAATCGCTGGGTAGCCGATAGAGGCTTGTACTTGGATTGCCTCTTCCATGCTGTGCGCAATGGCAGATCTTGCCGAAGCTAAACCAATGCCACTCATCGCTTCTTTAAATTTCTGCCTATCCTCTGCTTTATCAATCGCCTCTTTTGAGGCGCCAATTAATTCAACATTAAATTTTTTAAGAATTCCATGCTTATCAAGATCAAGTGCACAATTGAGCGCTGTTTGTCCTCCCATAGTTGGAAGTAAGGCGTCAGGCTTTTCTTTTTCTATAATTTTAGCCACAATTTGCCATTGTATAGGTTCGATGTAGGTGGCATCTGCTAGATCGGGGTCGGTCATGATGGTCGCTGGATTAGAATTGACTAAAATAACCCGGTAACCCTCCTCCATAAGAGCTTTGCATGCTTGCGCACCAGAATAATCAAATTCACATGCCTGACCGATCACAATCGGACCCGCACCAATGATCAGGATCGATTCGAGATCAGAACGTCTGGGCATTAGTGCGCCTCCATTAGGGCAATAAAGTGGTCGAACAAGGGCGCGACGTCATGGGGTCCGGGACTTGCCTCGGGGTGCCCCTGAAAACTAAAGGCAGGCACATCGGTTCGAGCGATCCCTTGTAAGGAGCCATCAAATAACGAGCGATGCGTCGGTAACAGGGTGGCCGGCAGACTCGCTTCGTCAATGGCAAACCCATGGTTTTGGCTGGTGATCATGACAAGCCCTGTCGCCAAGTCTTGCACTGGGTGGTTTGCGCCGTGATGGCCAAACTTCATCTTGACCGTCTTAGCGCCACTGGCGAGGCCCAATAACTGGTGACCCAAGCAGATCCCAAACACCGGGATCTGTGCCGCCAACACCGCTTGAATCGCGTCGATCGCATAGGTACAGGGCTCTGGATCGCCAGGCCCGTTCGATAAAAAGACTCCATCCGGCTGTAGCGCCAGGACCTCGGCAGCTGGGGTCGTCGCAGGCACCACCGTGAGCCGACAACCCCGATCCGCCAACATCCGCAAAATGTTGTGCTTGACCCCAAAATCATAGGCCACCACATGAAAGCGTCCAGTCTCAGGCGCGGCATAGCCGTCACCGAGCACCCAAGATCCCTCGGTCCAGGGATAGGCGTGGGCGGTAGTCACGGTTTTGGTGAGATCCATGCCAGCCAATCCTGGAAAACCACGCAGGGCTGCAAGCGCGTCGGCTTGCATGGTCTCATCCAAGGCGGCATCACCGGCAATGATGACCCCCGCCTGCGCTCCAGAATCTCGCAGAATCCGGGTCAACTGTCGGGTATCAATGTCGGCAATCCCCACGACATCTGAGGCCACCAAATACTCACTGAGTGAGCGGGTCGCCCGAAAATTACTGTAGGCCATGGGCACATCACGGACGATCAATCCGCCCGCGTGGATGGACGTCGATTCCATATCCTCCGGGTTGATCCCGACATTGCCAATGTGCGGATAGGTGAGCGTCACCAACTGGCGCGCATAGGATGGATCCGTCAGGATTTCTTGGTAACCGGTCATCGCGGTATTGAAGACGACTTCGCCGACGGAAAATCCGTCCGCACCAATCGAGCGCCCAAGAAATCGCGTGCCGTCAGAGAGCAAAAGTAACGCAGGAGAATTCAACCGAAGGTCCTCTAGGTGGACGGACTTGGCTAGCGCCAAGATGTTGAAGCGGCATTATAGGGACCCGCACCAAAATGTCCATGGCAAGTGGAACTCGGCGACCCATGGATCAGCCATCGACCCTCACCGCGCCGAGATATCCGAGCACCCACAAAATGTCTAACATATGAGATTAAATTGGTATTTTAGTCTTTTTTGTTTAACATATAAATCATTCAAACGCCCAACTAGAGACGCAAATGGACTACGAAGAACTCGGTCAGCGGATCGCACAGCTCCGCAAACAGGCGGGTTACAGTCAAACCACGCTAGCCCAATACAGCGGGATTTCACGCGCAACCATTGNNAATCAAATTCACATGCCTGACCAATAACAATTGGTCCTGCCCCAATAATCAGAATTGATTTAATGTCTTTACGTTTAGCCATGCTGCAATTTCTTACCTTTTTTCATTGAATTAACAAAATGATCAAATAAGTAGTTCATCTCTGTTGGCCCTGGGCTCGCTTCTGGGTGTCCTTGAAAGCTAAATGCCGGGGCGTCAATGAGTTCGATACCTTGTATCGTATTGTCGAACAATGATTTGTGGGTAACCCTTATGTTAGCTGGCAAATCAGCTTCGTCAACCGCAAACCCATGATTTTGGCTGGTGATATAAACTTTGCTCGTTTGGAGATCTTGAACAGGGTGATTGGCGCCATGATGCCCAAACTTCATTTTGACCGTCTTTGCTCCCGAAGCTAAAGCCAATAATTGATGACCCAAACAAATCCCGAATATTGGCATTTTTTTTGCTACTAATGCTTGTATATTTTTTATTGCGTAATCACATGGACCTGGGTCACCGGGGCCATTAGACAGAAAGACTCCGTCTGGATTCATTGCCATAACCTCCTCTGCAGACAATTCTGCTGGGACCACTGTCACCTCACAACCTCTTCCAGTTAGCATCCTTAAAATATTACTTTTAACGCCAAAGTCATACGCAACTACTTTAAATGTAAAGTCACTGCTAGGTGCATATCCTTTTTCTAGAGACCACTCCCCACCATTAAATGTATAAATTTTTGGGGTAGACACAACTTTTGCTAAGTCCATGCCAGCTAAACCAGGAAAGTCCTTTGCTTTTTTAAGCGCATCCTCTTCTTTTCCCTCCATGCATATGCATCCAGCTTGCGCGCCATGCATTCTAATATGCCTTGTGAGTTGACGAGTATCAATGTCGGAAATTGCCACAATTTTTTCTTCTTGGCAGTAGTTGGCCAATGTATTATTTTGTCTAAAATTGGAAGCGTGTATTGGTAGGTCTTTAATTATTAAACCGCCTGCAAAAACCCGAGATGACTCTAGGTCCTCGTGATTGGTTCCAGTATTACCAATATGCGGATAAGTTAAGCATACTAATTGCTGGGTATAAGAGGGATCAGTGAGAATTTCTTGGTATCCAGTCATGGAAGTGTTAAATACAACCTCGCCAACAGCAAAATCATCCACTCCAATTGAACTACCCCGAAACTTTGTTCCGTCTGCAAGCACTAGAGTGGCAAGCTTCTTTTGCGACAAACATAACTCCCAAGGTGAATAAACGCTAGATGTAACAAACGGGTGGATTTTGTCCGCCCGTTGAGAAATGATTATAAATGAATAACCCCTGTTGAGCAATTTAATTGCTCAAAATTGACCAGATTTTTTAACTCTTTAGATTTAAAACGTCTCGCATATCAAACAAGCCATGGCTTTTAGTCGCAATAAACTTTGCTGCTCTTAATGCGCCTTTAGCAAATGTTTTTCTGCTGCCTGCTTTATGCGTCAATTCAATTCGCTCGCCATCTCCAGCATAAAGAACCGTATGGTCACCAACCACATCCCCTCCTCTGATTGTTGAAAAGCCAATATCGGATCTCTGTCTAGGTGCCATAACACCCTCTCTTTGAAATATCCCATGCTCTGCTAAAGTTCTGTTCGAGCATAAAGCTACAGCCTCTCCTAATCCTAGAGCAGTCCCTGATGGGGCGTCTACTTTATCTTTGTGATGGGTTTCTATAATCTCGATATCAAAATCTTCATGGAGAACCTTTGTTGCCGTTTCAACAAGAGAGAGGAGAAGATTTACTCCAACGCTCATATTAGGTGCAAAGCATATTGCTATTTCGTTAGATGCGCCCTCAATGATTTCTTTTTCTTTGTCTGAGAATCCGGTAGTACCTAAGACATACTTAATTTTATGGTTACGGCAATACGCCAAGTACTCTAAACTTGCAGAGGGTCGAGTAAAGTCAATTAGCACATCAGCAACTGTTGCAGAATCATCAAACCCTGCTTTAATATCAATATTAGTTTTTGTTCCAAAGAAATGGCCCGCATCATGGCCTATAAAGGAAGAGTCCTTGTGCTCAATGGCGCCAGATAGTTTTGTTAATTTATCGCTGACAATTTCCTGTATTAAGGCTTGCCCCATCTTTCCAGTTGCGCCAACAATCAAAATATTCAAAGTATCACTCATGCTTTAAAATCCAATTTTTTCTAACATTAAGTCAAAATAATCCTTAGCTTTTGGTTCGCTATCAATTATATCTTGTTTCACCTCATTCGGCTCATTCGAGTCACTGATGCTATCACTAGGAACAGTCGCATCATCCGCTATATTACTTTCAACACTCTCCATATCTTTCTGTATCGCTTCGCTAACTGAGCTGTTGCTATCAATAGTTTGCATGCTATCCAGGTTGATTGCTTTTTCTGATTCAATAGAATTTTTTATACTTAAAGGGCTCTCTTCTGTTACAGGTCTTTCTACTTTTGGGCTCTTAATTTTTGTTTTAGGTGTCACTACTGCATCCTCATTCTTCCAAAATTTAAGGCTTTCGACCCAAGACTCCCCTGACTCGGCATTTTCTAGTTTATCAGCCTTGCTTCCTACTTCATGTTCTTTTAATGCTATGGTTGAATCGCGATCCGCCTCACTACCGCCGGGAATTACTTCCCCAGATATACTTTTCAATAGCTCATTTTCAAAATGAAGTATCACATGCCTTCTTTCAAAAGAAGAAAGCTTATTTTTTTTTATCACGCCATGAGTTATATTCGAATAAAGATAGTCCCAGCGATCTTTATGAAAGCTATCCTCAATTAATGGGGTGCCTAAAATAAACTTTACTTGAGATTTTGTCATCTCTGGCTTAAGCTTCATAAGCATTCCGGTGTCTATCTCGTTGCCCTGCTGAATATTTACTTTATAGATTACGGGCATTTTTATATCCTGGGTGGAACATGCCGCAAGAGTAAAAATTAATATAAATAAGAAAAGTCGCATAGAGATAAGGGTTTATTTACAAAGATTCATAATATACCATGTGATTATTGAGATTTTAAATTTACATTTTTGATGGAGAGACAGCTATGGAAGAGCATGTCGAATTAAAGAAGACTGGTTTGAAGGCCACGCTTCCAAGACTAAAGATTCTGGATATATTTGAAAATAGTGATCAACGACATCTATCCGCCGAAGATATCTATAAGATCATGCTGAATACTAGCGAGGAAATTGGTCTTGCTACAATTTATAGAGTGCTAACCCAGTTTGAGCAAGCCGGTCTGCTCATCAGACATCACTTTGAAAGTGATAAGGCTGTTTTTGAGCTAAATGAAAAATCACACCATGACCACATAGTATGTTTGCAATGCGGACATGTAGAGGAGTTTCGAAACGACCAGATCGAAAAACTCCAAGTGGAAGTCGCAGAAAAATTAGGGTTCAAAATAATTGATCACTCTTTGTATATTTATGGGGATTGTGCGAATAAACCCTGTTCATGTAGGTTGGGTGGCAAAGAAAATATCGGTAAGTGCCATAAGTAAAACTTAACCTAATATTTCCTTAGCGTGCTCAATTGTTGTTGGAGTTATCTCGACCCCGCCAAGCATTCGGGCAATTTCGCTTACTCTTGCTTGTTTATCAAGCAACTCAATCGAGCTAGATGTTTGGTCTCCTTTTAATTGCTTCGAAACCCTAAAATGATTATCTGATTGTGCAGCTACTTGAGGAAGATGCGTGATGACAAACGTCTGACGATTATCAAGCTGACTTAATGTCTTTAAAAGCTTTCCAACAATCTCGGCTACGCTCCCTCCAATACCAACGTCGACCTCATCAAAAATCATAGTAGGAACATCGGTGTCCGTGATTGACGAGACTCGAATAGCCAGACTGATTCTCGACAATTCACCCCCTGAAGCAACTTTTTGAATTGGCCTTAATTCGGCGCCAAGGAAAGTTGCAATAAGAAATTCTACCTGCTCATTACCGTTACTAGATGGCTCACATCGCTTTAAATTGATGTCAAATTTAGCATTCTTAAATGATAGCTGATTTAATTTATCAGTTATTTTAGCGCTTAACTTTGTGCTTGCCTCTTGCCTTGTGCTTGAAAGTTGATCGGCTAGAAGATCATAGGATTTTCTTGCTCCATCTACTTTCTCACAATTATCACTCTCATTCAAAAGTGTTGCTAACCCATCAATCCTAAGCTTCCACTGAACGCTTAGACTGTCTAATTCTTCTGGGGTGACTTTATGTTTTCTTAAAAAATTAAAAGTTGACTCTACTTTTGCTTCAACATCTTTTTTTTCTCCTTCGTTAACCTCCAAAGATTGTAGGTAACGATTTAAATCACGAGATAACTCCAGCATCTCTAATGCAGACCCTTCTAAGGTGCTAACTTTGTCAACCAATTTGTCGTCCAGCTTCGTCAATGATAATAAGTAATTCTTTAGTGTTGATATTTTTTCATTAATTGAGTCCTTGTCTGAGCTATCTAACAAGTCTAGGCATTGTTGAGTACCCACAATTAATTCGGCACTATTATTTAATACTTTATGTTCCGCTTTTAATAATTCCCAACTTTCAAGAGAAAATTCTAGTGCAATAAAGTCTTTATATTTCTCTTCCAACTCTTCTAGCTCACTAACAAAAGCTTCTCTATTTTTTGCAAAAGCTTCATATTCTTTAAAAAGATTAATCCATGTTAAGTAGGTTTTTTTTACTTCGGCAGCCAGTCCTTGAGATTGAGAAAAGCTATCCAATATGTCTTTTTGGGTTGAAGGCTTTATTAATGAATGGTGAGCATTTTGACTGTAAATATCTACCAAAAACTCTGAAAGTTCTTTTAGCTGCGATACTGAAGAAGGAGTGCCATTGATAAATGCTTTAGACTTGCCGTCGACATTTATGATTCGACGAATAATTAAACTATCGTCATGCTCAAATGCATTCTCCTGCATCCACAAAATGGCTTGAGCGTTATTGTCAATATTGAATGTGGAGGTAATATCTGCTCTATCCTCACCCTTTCTGATTAAGTCGTTTCCTGCTCTTTGCCCCAAACATATTGATAGCGCATCGATAAGAATAGATTTTCCTGCTCCCGTCTCTCCTGTTAGCGAGCTAAAGCCTGATGGAAAATTAAGCTCTAAATGATCGACAATAACAAAATTCTTAATGACCAAACTTTCAAGCATGAATAATTTTTAACCCCAATGTAATTTATTTCTTAACATTTCAAAATAGCAATAATCATTTGGATGGAGAATCGAAATAGATTGTTTTGCTTTACTAATTTCAATAACATCCCTGATGTCTAGGGGAAATTTAATCTGTCCGTCGATACTTGCGTATGCTTCGTCCATATTAACAATTTTTATCGTGACCTTGCTTTCGGCATTAATCGCTATAGGTCTATTGCTGAGGGTGTGCGGGCTTATCGGGACAATAGAAATGGCATCTAAATTAGGATGAAGAATTGGTCCTCCAGCTGACAATGCATATGCTGTGGTGCCGGTTGGCGTGCTAACAATGATTCCATCAGATCTTTGTCTGTGGACAAATGCATCATTAATCATCACATCTAATTCGATCAATCTCAGTCCACTCTTAATAACAATATCATTAAGTGAAAGTGACTCATACACCACACGGTCTCCTCGAATAATTCTTGTATTAATCAGCATCCTTTTATCTTCAATGTACTCACCATTCAAAATGGAGTCGATATTAGTCAGCATGCTGCTAGTATTTAAATCCGCAAGAAAGCCAAATCGTCCTTGATTAACGCCAATTAACGGGGTGTTGGAATCCACTAAATTACGTGCGACACCAATCATAGTTCCGTCTCCGCCAATAATTATTGCAAGGTCAACACATGAGCCAATATCTTTCAATGCAATCGCTTGGATTCCCTCTACATTGATCTGTTGTTGTGTTTTTTCTTCAATAAATAATTCGATGGATTTTTGCCTTAAATGATCTACTAACTCTATCAACTGGTTGTTGATATCCACCGATTCCTCTTTAGAGGGATACTTACCGATTACCGCAATTTTTTTAAAAGCTTTCATATTGTGTCGAATAGCCTAGCTAAATTGGAACTGAGTTAGTAAAATGATTCATAATACATTTTAATGCATTCATCCCAAATTAACGAATAAAATAATGGAACTAGATACCAGAGCTCAATCATTACTAAAGACGCTGATTACCCATCATATAGGTGATGGACAGCCTGTTGGCTCTAAAACTTTATCAGCCTCATCTGGGCTTGATCTAAGCCCAGCTTCAATTCGCAATATCATGAAGGATTTGGAAGATGCCGGTTTTGTCTCCAGTCCTCACACTTCCGCTGGACGCATACCTACAAACAAGGGCTACAGACTCTTTGTTGACAGTCTAGTTACAGTCCAATCGCTAGATGATCTTGAAATATCATCCCTAAAAAATCAACTGATAACATCTGATAATAAACATTTAATTAGCTCTGCGGCAAATACATTATCCGAGCTAACAAAGTTTGCTGGCATTGTTATGATTCCCAAAGCAAAAAAAATTAAATATAAGCATATTGAGTTCATTGGCTTATCTGAGCGAAGAGTTTTGGTGATTATCGTTACTGATGATGGCAATGTCCAGAACCGAGTTCTCTACACCAAGCATGATTATGACAAAGCAAGCTTAACTGAAGCTTCAAATTATTTTAATAAAGAATTTAGTGGTTACTCGATTGAAGAAGCAAAAATAAGGCTCACAGATGATCTAAAAAATATGAAAACAAACATCTCTGACCTCATGTCGTCTGCAATAAACTCAGCTGCTGATGACGGAGATGGGCATGATGATAGTAATCATATTGTGATGTCTGGCCAAACAAAACTTCTAGAAACGGCTGAGCTCTCGCAAAACGTAGCAAGTATAAGAAAAATTTTAGAAATTTTTGAAAAAAAAACTGCCCTACTAAAGCTGTTAGAAAGTAGCCACCATGCAAATGGCATCCAAATATTTATTGGGGAAGAATCTGGCTATCAAGCGCTAGATGAATGCAGTGTAATTACTGCTCCATACGAAGCTGACGGTGAGGTGCTAGGAATATTAGGAGTAATAGGTCCCACACGTATGGCCTATGAAAGAGTCATTCCAATTGTTGATATCACTGCTAAACTACTGGGAAATTCCATCAAATAAAGGTGCTAAAAAGTGACATACTATAACCCCGAACCAAAATATACCCATGGCGACCCTCCTAAAGTGGGGATAATTTTGGCAAACCTCGGCACTCCTGACGCACCCAATGCAAAGGCATTAAGAAAGTATCTTGGCCAATTCCTAATGGATAGAAGGGTAGTCGAGATACCAAGATTCATTTGGTGCTGGATATTGCATTGTATTATTCTGGTATTTAGACCAAGAGCTTCAGCAAAAAAATACCAACAAGTTTGGACGTCGAAAGGATCTCCTCTCCTGGTTAACGCTAAAAAACAAAGAGAACTTCTTCGAAAAAAAATAGGTAAGACTCAAAAGCAGCCAATAGAAGTCGAATTAGGAATGAGTTACGGCAACCCATCAATGAAATCAGCTTTTGATAGTCTTAGGGGGAAAAATTGTACGAAAATTCTTCTATTTCCACTTTACCCGCAATACGCAGCTTCGTCTTCTGCATCGGCGATGGATAGCTTGTGGCGCATATTAATGCGGACAAGAAATGTGCCTGAAATACGGACTGTTCGTCATTACCATGATCATCCAGCCTATATTGATGCTCTAAAAAAATCAATACTATCCTTCTGGGACAAGCATGGTAAACCTTCAAAACTTATCATGAGCTTTCATGGAATCCCAAAAAAATCTTTGATGGAGGGCGACCCGTACCACTGCGAATGTCACAAAACAGGAAGGCTTTTAGCTGAAGCACTTAAGTTGAAAGAGGGTGATTATCAGGTATGCTTTCAATCCAGGTTCGGCCAAGCAGAATGGTTAAAACCTTACTTTTCTGAAGTCATAGAAGCTCTGGGTAAAAGTAAAGAGAGTTATGTTCAGGTTGTATGCCCAGGTTTTTCCAGTGACTGTCTAGAAACATTAGAAGAAATAAATATGGAAGGTCTGGAAATATTTAAAAGCAATGGGGGTATGGATTACAAATATATTCCAGCGCTCAACGATAGTTCCGCGTGGATCGAAGCAATGCAAGAAATTGCTGAAAGCCATATGCATGGATGGATAGATTCATCATGGTCAGAAAGCAAACAAAAAAAACAATCTCAAACGACCATCAACCAAGCTAAAAAGATCAAACGAGAATTATGATTATTCTGACTGGGGGTGCTGGCATGATTGGAAGTGTTGCTGCGTGGCATCTTAATACCGTGATGAATAACGATCAATTTGTCATAGTAGATGAACCAATGTCAGCCGAACAGAATAAAAATATAAGTAAAAGAAAGTACATCGATTTTATTAGTAAAGATGACCTCTCAGGTTACCTTAAGAATAATTCAAAAATAGAAGCTATTATTCATATGGGGGCTATCAGCGCAACCACGGAGTGCAATTTCAACAACCTCCTAAAATCAAATATTAGATACAGTCAATTTTTATGGTATTGGTGTTCTCAGCACAGTGTCCCTTTTATTTATGCAAGCTCAGCTGCAACATACGGCATGGGTAATGAAGGTTATCTTGATAGTGAGAGTGAACTATCTTCTCTTAGCCCATTAAATGCATACGGTTATTCTAAGCATTTTTTTGATATGTGGGTTCAAAGCCAAATCAGCTTAGGTTTAGCCAAGCCCCCTCAATGGTGCGGGCTAAAATTCTTTAATGTCTATGGACCCAACGAATATCATAAAGGAAGAATGGCAAGTGTCGTTTATCATGCCTTTAAGCAATTTCAACAAGACAAAGAAATTAGATTATTTAAAAGTGGGCATCCAAAATACATGGATGGGATGCAACTTAGAGATTTTATATATGTTAAGGATGCAGTCAGTTGCATTTTTCATTTATTAGCAAATCGCAATGTATCAGGCATCTTTAATATAGGTACCGGAAAGGCCCAGTCCTTTAAATCTCTGGCGGAAAGTTTATTGGTAAATTTAGGGCAACCGACCTCCCTTATTAAGTATATCGATATGCCCAAAGACCTAAATAACAAATACCAGTACTTCACTCAAGCAGATATTTCTAAATTGCGAAGTACTGGGTATCAATTAAAATTTCACAATTTACTTGAAGGTGTAACTGACTATACACAAAACTATCTTTTACAATCTGACCAATATACTTAAATGGTATTCTTAAGCATAACTATAAGGCTATTTTTATGAAGCAAAAATATACAGATATTATTAAAAATAAATTCAATTCGAAAGGTCAGTGGGGTCTTGTTATCGGAGACGTCATGCTCGATAAGTATATTTTTGGAGAGGTGACAAGAATATCTCCTGAGGCACCAGTACCAATCCTTGAAAAACAATCAGAATCTTACAGGATGGGTGGTGCAGCAAACGTAGCAGCAAACCTTGCTGGATTAGGAATAAAAACATTCTTATGTGGCATCGTAGGAGGCGACCATAATGCCCAATTACTTAAAGACTTGTTAAAAAATAAATCGGTCAATCATCAAGGATTAATAAAAGGAAAGACACTTACCACCACCAAAACAAGAATTATTAGTGGGCAACAACAAATCGTAAGGATTGATGAGGAGGATGCATCTCCATTAATATCGCCAATGGACATAAAAAAAATAATGGGTCTAATAAGTAAGAAGCCATCCATTATTATTCTGTCGGACTATGCAAAAGGATTCTTAAGCTTTGTTCTGACACAAAAGATTATCAAGCTAGCTAATAAATTACATATCCAAGTGCTGGTAGACCCAAAAGGAAATGATATTGAAAGGTATGCCGGGGCAACCATCCTAACTCCCAATAAAAAAGAAGCATTAGAGCTAACAAGTACAGATATAAATGACGACACGTTGCTAGATAAGCGACTTAAGCTTCTTTGCTCTAAGCATAAATTACAATATATCGCTATGACCCAAGGATCCCAAGGCATTAAACTTATAGGCTCAAAAAATTCTTGCGTTATTCCAGCTACCGAATTAAAGCAAGTATTTGATGTTTCAGGGGCGGGGGATACTGTGATTGCCGCGCTTGCTGCAGGATTGATAGGTAAAATGACCATTCATGATGCGCTAGAGCTTGCTAACATCGCTGCGGGGATTGCAATCACAAAAGTAGGTACGGTGCCTGTTGAGGGTCATGAGATTATAAAAGAAATAGAAATTGAACATTCGCAACAAATCAATAAAATTATTAAGCCCGTTCAGATGGAAAGTTACTTAAGTGACTTAAGGACAGCTGGGTCGAAAATTGGATTTACCAATGGGTGTTTTGATATTCTTCACGCAGGCCATGTTAGCTATCTCGAGCGCGCTAAAAGTAAGGTGGATCACCTTATCCTTGGACTTAATTCAGACGCATCGGTCAGAGGGTTAAAAGGACCTAGTAGGCCAGTAGTAAATCAAGAGGACAGAGCTAGAGTTTTGTGCAGTTTAGAGTCTGTTGATGCAGTTATTATTTTTGAAGAGAATACCCCTATTAAACTTATCCAGAAAATTAGGCCTGATCTTTTAATAAAAGGAAGTGATTACAAAGTTCATGAGGTTGTTGGGAATAAAGAGGTGAAAAAATGGGGCGGTAAAGTAGAGTTAGTAGAATTATTAGCGGGAAGAAGCTCTAGCAATATTATCAAAAAAATGTCTTAGGCTACTTAATTAACTCCTTAAGCGCTGTGATTGACTGTACTTTATATTCTTCACAAACAGACTGCCAATTTTTAAGGTCGGTCCATCCACTAACAAAAATAAAATCGATATTGTATTTTTTAGCTGTTTGAATGTCGTAAAGTGAATCTCCAAGAAACAATGCTGGCCTCCAGGAATCATCCTTCAGCTCTTGCTCAATAATTTCATGTTTTGATCGAGGGCTACCAAAAATTCCTTCAGGAAAGAAATGGTTAATTTTTTTATCCGAAAAAAGATACCTCAATTCCTCCTGATCACCTCCGGACGCTACCATCCATTTTTTATTTGGTGTTTGTGCTTTTAATCGGTCCAGCCCTTCTGCAACGTCACAAGCTTTAAGAAGATTGATAACATTGTTATTGAGATTTTGAATTAATGTTTTCATGCTTTGATTTGAAGGCGTCTGATGTAATATTTCCTTTAAAAAATATTTAAATTTAATATTGCGAGAAATGCCAGTTAATTTGACATGATAATCAACCAAAGTGTCAGCCTGTTCTTTTGAAGCGCCAAATTCTAGTGCTGCATTTCGATATGCTTCAATTTTTTGGAAATTAGAATTTAATACGACTCCATCACAATCAAAGATGATTGTTTGGTAATGATCTAGATTAATCATTTACTACTTCAGGCTACTCGCCTCTTTTGCTAGCCTTGTAATCTGATTCCATTGCTTTGATTCAACTAGATTTTTTGGTGTAAGCCATGTTCCTCCACAAACAGGAACATTTGGAAGTTTTAAAAAATCAGGTGCTGAATCTATCGTTACGCCGCCAGTTGGGCAAAACATTATGTTGGAAAAAGGACCATTAAATCCTTTTAAAAGATTAATACCTCCTACAGCCACTGCTGGGAATAATTTCAGGAAATCAAACCCATCATTGTTCGCCATCATTACTTCACTTCCAGTAGATACTCCGGGTAATAAGGGTAAATTAATTTCCTTGCAAATTGCTCCCATCTCAGAAGTGTAGCCGGGACTCACTGCAAATTGACTGCCAGCAATTTTAGCATTGGTAGCATCAGCCACTGTTCTTAGCGTTCCTGCTCCCACAATGGCATCAGGTACCTTTGTAGAAATCAATTCGATAGCCTGAAGTGCACATTCGGAGCGCAATGTAACTTCCAGAACCCGTATGCCTCCTTCCAGCAATGCTTCGGCCATTGGAATAGCCTCATCAATATGATTAATTACTATCACAGGGATTACTGGTCCAAATGCCGCTAATTCAATTGTTTTCATAAAGTCTCTTTTTTAATTTAAATCCAAGTAATGGCGCCCTCTTCAGCAGATGAAACATTTTTTCTCATACCACTAAAAAGCTCTCTTCCAATTCCATGTCCATTAACCAATTTTTGCTCTTCACTTAAAATATCTGCCACTCTTTCGCTCCAAACACTCTCGTCGACCATCACATTTAACGTGCCAACCGCAGCATTTAATCTAATCATATCGCCTTCTCTAATTTTTGCTATGGCTCCACCAGCGGCAGCTTCAGGGCTCATATGTATCGCTGCAGGTATTTTTCCAGAGGCACCGCTCATTCTTCCATCGGTCACAATAGCAACCTTAAAACCTTTGTTTTGAATGATTGATAAAGGTGGGGTTAGTTTATGTAGCTCTGGCATGCCGTTCGATTTTGGTCCCTGAAAACGAACTACCGCAATAAAATCACGCTCCAACTTACCCTCATCAAATGCTTTTAATAGATCTTCTTGACCATTAAATATCATGGCCGGCGCTTCAATTAGATGCCTATCCTCAGGAACGGAAGAGATTTTTATTACTGATCTACCGATATTCCCTTTTAACAACCTAAGGCCACCAGACTCACTAAAAGGATTGCTTGCCTTTCTTATAATAGTTTCGTCTCCGCTTTGCTCAGGCACATCCGACCAAGTTAATTTTTCTTTTTCAACTGCTGGTATTTTTGTATAGTCATAAATACCTCCCGACGATACCGTTGCTACATCCGGGTGCATGCAACCATTATCCAACAACTCTCTTATAACAAATGCTGGGCCACCGGCATCTTGGAATTGGTTTACATCAGCCGTTCCGTTTGGATAGATGTTGGTAAGTAAGGGTACAGTTTTTGCTAAATCATGGAAATCAGACCAATCAATACTAATACCTGCAGCGTGAGCTATTGCTACCCAATGAATTAAATGATTTGTTGATCCTCCTGTAGCTAAAAGAGCTGCCATTGCATTTATAATGACCTTTTCATTTACCAACTCACCGATCGGCGTCATATTCTCTTGATTAATATTTGCAACTAGCTGACTTACAGCTTCTGCAGTTAGGGCTTTTCTGGTTCCGTCATAAGGATGTACAAATGCAGAGCCTGGTATATGAAGGCCCATAGCCTCCATAAGCATTTGATTGCTATTTGCTGTCCCGTAAAATGTACATGTGCCTTCCCCATGATACGCGGCAGATTCGGATTTAAGTAACTCAGCCCTATCAATCTCTCCTTGGGCATATTTTTCTCTTACTTTTGATTTTGTTGTGTTATCAATACCGGTCGACATAGGTCCTGCAGGAACAAAAATTGTAGGTAAATGGCCGAAGTGAAGAGCTCCAATTAAGAGGCCAGGAACAATTTTATCGCATATGCCAAGCATTAGAGCGCCATCAAAAACATCATGCGATAAGCCAACTGCTGCTCCCATTGCTATCGTATCTCTTGAAAATAGACTTAACTCCATTCCAGGCTCACCCTGTGTGACACCATCACACATAGCAGGGACTCCCCCAGCAACTTGAACGGTAGCACCAACAGTGGAGGCAACTTCCCTAATAAATTGTGGATAATTTTCATAAGGCTTATGAGCTGAAAGCATATCGTTGTAAGCCGTTACAACACCAATATTGGGAAGCTTTTGCTCAACAATCTTTAATTTGTCATTAGATGGTAAGGCGGCTATAGCATGCGCCACATTTGCACATCCCATACGGTCTGCACCTCTAGCTCTATTCTTCATGGATTCTAGCCGAGCGAGGTAGGCCTCCCTTGTCGGCTTACTTTTTTCTACAATTCTTTGAGTGATATCCAGTATTAGTGACTTCATATATATATGTATTATTTTAATTACAGCCAACCATTATCGATGAAAGCATTGCCTGAAGTCAAATTTATAAAAAAAAATGGGGATTGACTTGAAATTATAACTTTGATCTCCATATTAACTTCGTATTAACTTTTTGAAAAAAAATAATGGCTAAAAAAGAAACCAAACAACAAACCAAAAATATTGAGGCTGAGGCATTAGGCCAGTTTCTTGAAATGGAGCAACAGGTAAAAGAATTAGAAGCGGCTGTTCTTTATTCTAAGGCTGAGGCTGAAAATGCGAGGAAAAGGGCGCTGGAAGACATAGAGAAAGCAAGAAAGTTTGCAGTCGAAAAATTTAGCCTAGAGATCCTTTTAGTGAAAGATAGTTTAGATGCAGCTTTATCTATCGATCAGGCGTCACTTGAAAGCTTTAAAGACGGTGTAGACCTAACCTCAAAGCAACTAATAAATATTTTCGCTAAGTTTAATATTGAAGAAATTAACCCAATTGGTGAAATTTTTGATCCAAATTTTCACCAGGCCATGTCTATGGTTGAGTCCGAAGAAGAGTCAAATAAAATATTAACGGTTATGCAAAAAGGCTACAAATTAAATGACAGGGTTTTAAGACCTGCATTAGTTATGGTTTCAAAAGGAAAGTAAGGCTTGAAAAATAAATATATAGCCCCATTTACAGTTTTATCAGAATCTTTTATTTAAGGAAAATAAAAAATGTCAAAAATTATAGGAATCGACTTAGGTACAACTAACTCATGTGTCTCCGTTATGGAAGGTGGTAAACCGAAAGTTATAGAAAATGCCGAGGGCGCTAGAACAACCCCCTCAATTATTGCCTACCAAGACGGTGGGGAAACTTTAGTTGGTGCTCCTGCTAAAAGGCAAGCAGTTACAAATCCAAAAAATACTCTTTATGCTGTTAAAAGATTAATTGGTCGTAAATTCGACGAGAAAGAAGTGCAAAAAGATATTGAATTAATGCCATACACAATAATCAAGGCTGATAGTGGTGATGCTTGGGTTGAGGTAAATGGAGATAAAATGGCTCCCCCTCAAATTTCTGCAGAAATTTTAAGGAAAATGAAAAAAACTGCAGAGGACTATCTTGGGGAGGAAGTTACGGAGGCGGTTATTACGGTTCCCGCTTACTTTAATGATAGTCAGCGTCAAGCAACCAAAGATGCTGGACGAATTGCTGGATTAGACGTTAAGCGAATTATTAATGAGCCTACAGCTGCTGCATTAGCTTTTGGCTTAGATAAACAAGAGGGTGATCGAAAGATTGCAGTATACGACTTGGGTGGCGGAACATTTGACGTTTCTATCATTGAGATTAGTAGTGTAGATGGTGAGCATCAATTTGAAGTATTATCCACAAATGGCGACACCTTTCTTGGTGGCGAGGACTTTGATAACCGAATTATTGAATTTTTAGCGGAAGAATTTAAAAAAGAAAATGGTGTGGATTTATCAAAAGATGTGCTCGCAAAACAGAGGCTTAAAGAAGCGGCAGAAAAAGCCAAGGTTGAGCTTTCAAGTAGCGTACAAACCGAAATAAACCTCCCGTATATTACCGCTGACGCCTCTGGGCCAAAGCACTTGGTCGTAAAATTAACTAGGGCAAAGTTTGAATCATTGGTCGAAGACTTGATTCAAAGAACAGTCGCACCATGTGAGATGGCCTTAAAAGACTCCGGTGTCTCTGCATCAGATATAGCTGACGTAATACTTGTAGGTGGTCAAAGTAGGATGCCTAAAGTACAAGAAAAAGTGAAAGAGATATTTGGCGTTGAACCTAGGAAAGATGTAAATCCTGATGAGGCTGTGGCGGTAGGTGCGGCAATTCAAGGTGGCGTCCTCCGAGGAGACGTGAAGGATGTTCTGTTATTAGATGTAACGCCTTTGAGTTTGGGGATTGAAACGCTTGGTGGGGTGATGACTAAGTTGATTAATAAAAATACCACTATTCCTACAAAGGCATCGCAGGTATTCTCAACTGCAGAAGATAATCAAAGTGCTGTTACGATCCACGTACTTCAGGGCGAGAGAGAAATAGCCACCGGCAATAAAAGCTTGGGCCAATTTAATTTAACGGATATTCCTTCAGCAGCAAGAGGAACGCCTCAAATTGAGGTTTCATTTGATATTGATGCTAATGGTATTCTTCATGTGAATGCCAAAGATAAAGCCACTGGAAAAGAAAATAAAATTACAATTAAAGCCAATGGCGGACTAACAGAAGATGAAATAAAGAAAATGGAAGAAGATGCTGAGCGCTTTGCTGAAGATGACAAAAAAGTTAAAGAGCTGGTTGATGCAAAAAATACTGCGGAATCGATGATACACTCTGTCCAAAAAACTATGAAAGAACACCAGGACAAACTATCTGATGAGGAAAAAAGTAGTATTGAGTCAGCAATTAAAGACCTAGAAGAAGCCATAAAATCAGATAAAAAAGATGATATTGAGGCCAAAAACAAAGTCTTAGCTGAGGCATCACAAAAACTTGGAGAAAAAGTTTATGCTGAGCAGCAGGCCCAAGAGCAAAGCCAAAAAGAAGGTGACAATCCAAAAGAAAAAACAGTCGATGCAGAGGTTGTTGACGCTGAGTTTGAAGAAGTAAAGAAAGAAGAGAAAAAAGAGAAAGAATCCGATAAATAACCTAAAACTATGGGGCTTTATAGCCCCATTTTCTAATTTTATATGGCACAAGATAGAGACTACTACGATGTTCTTGGGGTAAACCGAGGAGCCTCATCAGAAGAAATCAAAAAAGCTTTTAAAAAGCTTGCAATGAAATATCATCCAGATCGAAATCCTGACAACCCTAAAGCAGAAGCAAGTTTTAAGGAAGGAAAAGCTGCTTATGATATTTTATCGGATAGCCAAAAAAAAGCTGCTTACGATCAGTATGGTCATGCAGGTGTTAACCAGAATATGGGTGGGGGGCAAGGTGGCTTTAGTGATTTTGGTGGTGATTTTGGAGATATATTTGGGGATATATTTGGTGGCGGGAGATCTAACAAACGCTCAAATGTTTATCGAGGAGCGGATCTTCGTTACAACATGGAAATAACCTTAGACCAAGCTTACAAAGGAACAGAAACCAAGATTCGTATACCCGTAATGTCTTCATGCAAAGCGTGTTCAGGAAAAGGGACGAAGAAAGGAACAGACCCAACAACTTGTGGAACTTGCCAGGGTCATGGCCAAGTAAGAATGCAGCAGGGCTTTTTCTCAGTTCAGCAAGCATGTCCAAAGTGCCAGGGTTCTGGTAAAGAAATTAAAGATCCTTGTTATGATTGCAGTGGTTCTGGAAGAAAGCAGGAAAGCAAAACGCTCTCAGTTAAAATTCCTGCAGGAGTCGATGATGGCGATAGGATTAGGCTGAGTGGCGAAGGTGAGGCAGGGGTCAACGGCGGTCCAACTGGCGACTTGTATGTCGTGGTTAGCCTTAAAAATCATGATATATTTGAAAGAGATGGTGGTAATTTACATTGCGAGATGCCTATCAGCTTCTCGATTGCAGCTCTAGGGGGGGAGATTAATGTACCCACCCTTGACGGAAGTGCGAAAATTAAAATTCCTGCTGAAACTCAATCCGGCGCAGTGTTCAGATTGCGTGGTAAGGGTATTAAGCCTATTCGCGAAAGTCAGCACGGAGACCTTCATTGTCATGTTGTTGTCGAAACACCGATTAAGCTGAATGAAAATCAAAAAAAACTATTGAAAGAGCTTGAAAAGCTCAATCAAGCTGATTCAAGCAAACATAGCCCTAGGTCAGAAACATGGCTGGACAAAGTGAAAGATTTCTTTGGTTAAACTAATAGGTTCCTTTTTGGATTAGCTCAATCTTATACCCGTTTGGATCTTCAATAAATGCTATAACTATAGTTCCATGCATCATCGGGCCAGCCTCTCTAAGAACCTTTCCACCCATTTTTTTAATGTCATCACAGGTCTGGTATGCGTCGTCCACTTCTATGGCAATATGTCCAAAAGCATTTCCATGATCATAATAGTCTGTGGTTTCCCAGTTATGAGTAAGCTCAATTACAGTGTTTGATTGTTCATCGCCATACCCAATAAACGCTAAAGAAAACTTACCTTCAGGGTAGTCTTGCCTTCTTAAAACCTGCATAGAAAAAAAATCTTCGTAAAATTTAATTGACTCATCAAGATTATTAACTCTAATCATTGTGTGCAATATTCTCATTTCAATTTACCTTTAAATTTATTTAAAAAAATATACCAACCTTATACGCTACTGCTTAACCAGTCCCTGGTACTTATTTAGAAGTTGTTCGGTAGTTTCTATATTAGTAGGATCTTTGGGTATACATGCAACCGGGCAAACCTCTACGCACTGTGGCTGATCAAAGTGGCCAACACACTCGGTACATAGTTTTGGATTAATTTCATATATTTCAATGCCTTGATAAATTGCATCATTCGGACACTCAGGCTCACATACGTCGCAATTTATACATTCGTCCGTTATATATAATGACATATATTTATTTGAGACTTTCTAATACTTTTTGAGTTTTAGGCGATACGAAGGGCGAGGTGTCACCATTTAAAAAATGTATTTGCCTGACAAGAGATGATGAGATGGATCGGTATTTATCCATTGAATTGAAAAAAATAGTCTCCACCTCAGGTGCTAATTGACTATTTAGTTGTGCCATTTGTGATTCTGTCTGAAAGTCATTGCCATTACGTAGCCCTCTAACAATTACGCTAGCATTTAATTTTCGGGAAAAATCTACTGTTAGGCCCTGGTAGCTCATTATCTTAATATTACTATGATCTGAAAAAAGAGATCGAGCAAGCTCTAGTCTTTGTTCGAGATTTAAGAAGTTAATTTTTAGGTTATCCTCTGAAATACCAACAACCAAAGTATTAAATTGCTTACTGGCCCGTAGGATAATATCCTCATGACCTAAAGTGATTGGATCAAAACTTCCCGGATATAAAGCTATCATATTGCTAACTCGTCGTTAAAAGATAAAAGTATACCTGCCCTGCCCTTGAGCTCTTAAAAACTTTTAGCTCGCTTCCCTCATACTTCATGTCAGATTCAAAATAAATAAATCCACCAATTACAAGATGCTGGATTAATTCGGGTAGCACCTTAACTAAATCTGTGTCAGAAAAAGGGGGGTCAAAAAAAATAATATCGAATTTTTCATTATTCTTTTTAAGAAATGACTCTGCTGTACTGTTGATTATTGTTGCGTTTGTTGCACCCAGAGTCTCTTTATTTTTTGTTAGGTTTTCGCAGTTCTCTCTATCCTTCTCTACCATCAAACATGAGCTAGCATTTCTAGATAAAGCCTCAAAACCTATAGCACCTGTTCCTGCAAATAAATCTAGGCAAGATAGTGATGTTAGGTCTTGATCTAGCCAGTTAAATAATGTTTCTCTTACTCTTCCCAGAGTAGGCCTAACTCCTTCTTTGTCTAAAAAGCTGACATTTCTTCGCTTCCATTGGCCACCAATAATTTTAACGGAATTTTTCTTATTCTTACTCAACCCCGACAATCACAGTAGAAAATTTATTCATATCAACCCTCTTCTGAAATGCTAACTTAATTTTTTCAATGGTTACATCATTAACTTGATTGGCAAATGTATCAAGATAATCCAATGGGTAATTATAAAATGCCATCATTGAGATGTATTGGATTATTTTCTTGTTGCTATCAAGTCTTAGTGGGAAGCCTCCTATCATATTGCTCTTAGCTGCCTCAAGCTCTTTTTCTGTAGGGCCATTTTGAATAAAGCCTTTTACTGTTTCTTTTACCAAAGTTAGTGCTTCGTCTATTTGATCTTTTTTTGTTTGCAGTCCCACCTGAAATGGTCCCAACTCAAGCATAGGCATAAAGTAGCTATAAACACTATAAACCAAGCCTTTCTTTTCTCTAACCTCACCTGTAAGTCTAGATACAAAGCCGCCACCGCCAAGAATGTAATTACCCACATACAATGGAAAGAAATCCGGGTCGCCCCTTTTAATAACAGCCCCCCCATAATACAAATGAGCCTGGCTTGATGGGTGTTGGATTTTTATCTCTTGCGGATTAGCAATTTCTACTTTCGAGTAAAAAGATGTATTAGGATTGTTGGGGAGACCTGCGCTTAAATTTGATGCAATATTTTTTGCAACTGCAATATCGACATCCCCAACAATAACAATAGAGGACTGATTAGAGAGGTAATAGTTATTGTAAAACTCCTTTAATTGTAACTGATCAATACTCTCTAGGGTTTCTACTGTTCCAGACTCTGGTAAAGCATAAGAATGATTAGCATAAATAGCTTTCATAAAAGCTTTTGATGCAATGCTAGAGGGCTCTGTTTCCCCTTGTCGGATGCTTGCAAAATATCTCTTCTTTTCTCTTGTGATAACCTCACCATTAAAATCTGGCTTATGAAGCACTAGATTAAACAATTGAATTGCTTTGTCTTTTTTTTCAGATAAAGTTCTTAGACTAAACGAGCTTTTATCCTGATCAAAACTACTGTCAAGTTGTGCACCAATATCAGTAAATTGATTAGCCAAATCTACCTCATCTACCCCACCAGAACCTAGCAACATTAAATGGTTAGTTAATGAGGCAATTCCATTATCTTTCAATGTATCTCGTGCACTGCCAGCCTTAAAACTTATACTTATATCAAGCATTGGTAGATCGTGATTTTCCACAAAATAGACTTTGGCTCCATCGGCTGTGAGCCAGTGCTCTATTTTTATCCCAGCATTTACTGTGCTAAATGTTAAAACTACAATAGTAAAAAATATCTTTTTAATGAGCATGAGGTCTTCCTTGTGGCTTGTGATTTGGATCTAATGGCTGAGGGTCTAAAGTTACCACAGTTAATTTTTCATCAATTAAGTATTTTTTGGCTACAGCTTGGACCTGTTTTGAATTCACTGCTTTAATTTTATTAGTATATTGATCCATTAATTGATGAGGGTAACCCATAGTCTCAAGCTGACCAATTTGCATTCCTTGATAAAATACGGAGTCTTTTTGATAAACATCACTGGCAATTACTCCGGTTTTAATTCGATTTAACTCCTCGTCAGTCACCCCAAATTCGACTATCTTCGCCACCTCATCTTTAAGGGCTTTTTCTACAGTCAGAACATCAACCCCTTCGCTTGGTGTTGCATAAAGCTCCAATAAGCTTAACCCTCCTCGCGTAAGCATTGCATAGCTCGCACTTGCACTTACCGCTAAACCAGCCTCATTAACTATATTTTGGTTAAGCCTTGAGGTGCTTGTATTTGATAGTATGCCCGCAAGAACTTCGAGAGCATAAATATCAGCACTATCCTGCTTTAAATCTTTATTTAAGGCTGGAACTTTATAGCCCATCTGTATATAGCTTAGTTTGCTTGGTGCCTTTAGAGAGGCTCTTCGAACCCCCTCTTGCTTAGCTTCTATTTGGGGTTTACGGCTCTTAATCTGCCTGGAGGGTATATTTTCAAAATATTTTTTTGCCAACTTAAAAACATCGGATGGAATCACATCACCAGCAACAACCAAAATAGCGTTATTAGGAGCATACCAGTCGTCATACCATTCCTGAGCATCTGCATAATTCATATTTTCTAAATCGTCCATCCATCCCACTATAGGTCTCCCATAAGGGTGAGAAACAAAGGCAAGGGACTGCATTAATTCGTTAACTTTAGAAGTTGGCTTGTCATCCGTACGCCACCTTCTCTCTTCCATCACCACATTGATTTCTTTATTAAATTCTTTTTCAGTAATAACCAGATTTTGCATCCTATCAGCCTCCATCTTTAAGGCTACTGGCAGCTGGCTTTTTTCTAATTGCTGAAAGTAACAGGTGTAGTCTGCCCCAGTAAAAGCATTTTCTCTTCCTCCAGCCGCCGCGATAATTTCTGAAAACTGACCAGGTTTTGAAGATTTAGTACCCTTAAACATCATGTGCTCTAAAACATGAGCTATGCCAGTCTTACCATTTACTTCGTCAATACTGCCTGCTCGATACCAAACCTGAGAAACAACAACGGGTGAACGACTATCTTGCTTAACAAGCACCCTCATTCCATTAGCAAGAGTCGTTTCGTGGACCTCAGCTACAGCAAAATATGGAGTTAGAATTAAAAGAAATAAAAGTTTAAATAAATGCACTTATGACCCCTTGTGAATAATAGCTTGTATAATAGAATAATAATTGACCACAATCTAATCATTAAGTTCTTTATCCATATAAATGTTTGAATTTTTAAAAAAATTAGTACAAAAAGATAAGGTTGAAAAGCCCAAGAAGGCTGCAGTA
>DGAZ01000043.1:29920-30498 GCA_002384685.1 Methylophilales bacterium UBA4017
TCAAAGCCCAAGAAAGCTGCAGCAATAAAACATGATTTACCTTTAAGTGCTCCAAAAGAATCAAGCTCAAAGACAAAAGGATTTTTTAGTTTTACCGAAAAAGTAAAAGCTGGCCTGACAAAAACCCGAGAGAAACTAACCGCACCATTAACAGAGCTCTTTTCGAGCAATAAAATTGATAGCAGTTTCTATGACGAGCTCGAAATAATACTTTTAACTGCGGATGTTGGTATGCCTGCTGCTACTTATCTGGTTGACAAGGTAAAGCAAACGGTAAAGAAAGAAAATATTACAGACCCTAAGGCATTAAAAGCAATATTAAAAAATCATATGGCTCAACTACTCATGACAATAGAAGAGCCCTTAGTAATAGAAAATAAAAGCCCATTCGTAATTATGATGGTAGGGGTCAATGGAACAGGGAAAACAACCACAATTGGAAAGTTAACTAAGCACTTATCTGATAATAGTCAGTCAGTTCTGATTGCAGCCGGTGATACTTTTAGGGCTGCAGCTGTGGAACAGCTTCAGGTATGGGGAGCGAGGAATAATGTTACCGTTATATCACAAGAGACTGG
>DGAZ01000043.1:30792-31078 GCA_002384685.1 Methylophilales bacterium UBA4017
AGGCTGCCGACACAAAAACATCTACTGGATGAAATAACAAAAATAAAAAAAGTTATGAGTAAGTGTCATGAAGGTTCTCCACATGAAGTGCTGTTAGTAATTGACGCAAACACAGGACAGAACGCCATCAATCAATTAAAGGTTTTTAATGATGCATTGGGTATTACGGGGCTAGTTATTACCAAGCTTGACGGTACTGCTAAAGGTGGGATTTTAGCGGCAATAGCCAAGGAAATACCTACACCAGTTCGTTTTATAGGCGTAGGGGAAGGAATTGATGATTTAA
>DGAZ01000043.1:31163-103554 GCA_002384685.1 Methylophilales bacterium UBA4017
TGACTAAATTAGATGGTACTGCGAAAGGTGGAATTGTTGCTGCGATTGCTAAAGAAAATCCCATCCCCTTACGCTTTATTGGAGTTGGTGAAAAAATTGATGATTTAAAAATTTTTAATGCCAATGAATATGTTGAGGCAATGTTTATATGATTAAGTTTAATAATGTTTTTAAGCGGTATTCAGGAGCAAAAGATATCCTGCAAAATGTTAGTTTTGAAATTCATTCAGGGGAGCTAGTTTTTGTTACCGGCTCATCAGGTGCAGGTAAATCAACTCTCTTAAAGCTTATTTCTGCTATAGAAAAACCATCCTCCGGTGATATTATTTTTGAAAATCAAAACCTTTCTGACTTAAGAGGGGTTGACATGCCGTATTTGAGAAGAAAGTTTGGTATGATCTTCCAGGATCATAAATTACTTTTTGATAGAAATTGCTTTGAAAATGTTGCTCTACCTCTGGCAATCAATGACACGACATCAATAGATATTTCAAGAAGAGTTCGTGCCGCTCTAAATAAGGTGGGTTTGCTTGAAAAAGAAAAGTTGATGCCAATAACCCTCTCCGGAGGTGAGCAACAAAGGCTTGCGATAGCAAGGGCTATAGTGTCTAGGCCAGCAATACTCATAGCGGATGAGCCGACAGCAAATCTTGATAAGAAATATGCTGACGAGATTATGAATATTTTTTATAGTTTTCAGCAAGTTGGAGTTACCGTTATCATCTCCTCCCACGAGGCACCAAAATCACCTATTCGATTTAAAGAGTTTCATTTAATACATGGAGAGCTAATAAAGCCACAAGATGTTTCATTACTTTCATAACCATATTCAAGCTTTTTTAAGGGCTGTTATTAGAATTAAATCTAATTGGCCTTCTTCTATCATTATGATTTTAGTTATTGGTATTACTTTATGCCTTCCTGCCACCGGTTTTTTGTTAGTTGAAAATGCCTCCCAACTTTCAAGCAAGATTGAATATGAGGCAGAAATCAGCATTTTCCTTGATCAGACTATCTCGCAAGATCAAATTAATTTTATTGGGTCCGCTCTTAAGCAAACTAGCTCCATCGAAAAAGTAAATTTTGAGCCAAAGATAAGGGCCTGGGAAAAGCTTCAAGAAAAATTAAAAATAAACTCTTTAGATGCTGGTATATCAGAAAATCCTTTGCCGGATGCTTTCTTTGTAACCTTAAATACACTAGATAACAATATAGTAGAATCGCTTCACAAAGATATTAAAAATCTAGAGGGAGTAAAGGAAGTAATTATAGATAGTGGGTGGATAAAAAAACTTCGTTCAATATTGTACTTAATTAAGGTCGGTCTTTTAATACTAGGGACATTATTGGCAATGGTTCTGATTGTAGTTATTGGCAATACAATCCGACTACAAACCCTGACATACCAAAATGAAATTGAAGTAAGTAGGCTGATTGGGGCAACAGACAGCTTCATTCAAAGGCCTTTTATTTATACAGGTATCTTTTATGGCCTAGGTGGGAGCCTCGTGACAGGCGGGTTGTTAACTGTTATTTTAGAATTATTCAACCGGGTGGCATTCAAATTTGAATCCATACTTGGGGGGCTAATCATGCTTACAAACCTTCCTCCATCTAAATACATATTTATTACTATTTTTGCGATGGCGCTTGGTTTGTTAGCTTCTTATTTTTCCGCCTCTCGCTCAATAAAAACAATATAAAATAGTTACTAACCACTTGTATTAAATGGAACTTTTTATTAAAATTAGCACTCTATATCAATGAGTGCTAAAATTAACTTTAAATAACTTATGAATAATCTAACTTTATCGACACCATATATCTCTGATGATTTTAATATCTATCAAGAGACAATAAGAAAAATACCTTCGCTCACAGCTGAGGAAGAGTATGAGCTTGCCTCTCGACTAAAGAAAGATAACGATCTTACAGCGGCAAAACAACTAATTCTTTCGCATCTAAAATTGGTAATGAAGATAGCCCGATCATACAGCGGGTATAATTTGCCGCACTCTGACCTAGTCCAAGAAGGTAATATTGGGTTAATGAAGGCGGTTAAAAATTTTGATCCTGACCGCGGTGTACGCTTAGTGTCCTATGCCATATATTGGATTAAAGCAGAAATTCAGGAATATGTTGTTAAGAATTGGAGGTTGGTTAAAACTGCTACTACCAAAGCACAGCGAAAACTATTTTTTAATTTAAGAAGCCTAAGAAAAACACTTCAACCATTAAGGCCTGAAGAGATAAAATCAATTGCTGAAGAATTGAATGTTAAGGAAGCGGAAGTAAGGGAAATGGAATATAGGCTCAATGGTAAAGAAACTACCATCGATTATTCCGAAGACGAGTCAGAAGATGAGCATTATAGGCCGATTTCATATCTTAAGGATGAAGCACTAACCCCATTAGAAAAGATCGAGCTTGATCAGACAGAAGGCAATGCATCCTTACTGCTTAAGCATGCACTATCAGAACTTGACGAAAGAAGTCGTGCTGTAGTTGAAGCTAGATGGCTTAACGAAAATAAGTCAGAAACCCTTAATGAATTAGCATCAAAGTTTAAAGTTTCTGCAGAAAGAATACGTCAGATAGAGCAAAATGCTTTCAAAAAAATTAAAGCTTTGATGATTTTGGATTCATCAATTTAGCTTTTAACTACAATCTGCTAGAATTCGCTTTTAATCACATTATCCTATATGGCGAATTCTCCTACTCCAACAGAAATTAAACTTCATCAAGAGTCTAATCTTCTTGAGATTTTTTTTGACAATAAAACAGAGTGTATGTTGTCTGCTGAATTTTTACGCGTACATTCTCCATCAGCAGAAGTACAAGGACATTCGCCTAGCCAGGCTGTTTTACAGATTGGGAAGGAAAATATTGGTATAAAGAATATCGAGCCAGTCGGTAATTATGCAATCAAAATAACATTTACCGATACCCACAATACAGGGATCTATTCATGGAGCTACCTTTACCATTTAGCGGAGAATTATGACCAAATGTGGCTTGAGTATATCGGAAAGCTCGATGCAGCAGGACACAAAAGGACTGTCAATGAATCCCCATGAGACTAAATTTGGCTTTCAAACGATTAAAGAGTCTGAGAAAGTAGAGAGAGTTGGAAAAGTATTTAATTCTGTTTCAAGTAATTATGATCTGATGAATAATTTGATGTCATTGGGCCTGCATAATGTATGGAAAAAGATATTGATTGATACAAGCTCACTTAAACCAAAAGCAAAAATTCTTGATATTGCTGCTGGAACAGCAGATCTAACACTAGCATTTGCTAAAGCTAATAAAAGTTATGAAATATTACAAACAGATATAAATCACTCCATGCTTATGGAAGGGCAAAAAAAACTTATAAATAATGGAGAAATTATTCCTGCAATAACATGTGACGCTGAAGCGCTTCCTTTCCCAAACAACTATTTTGATTGCGTAACTATTGCTTTCGGATTGAGAAATATGACTAAAAAAGAAGTCGCATTAAGGGAAGTCTACCGAGTCCTATCACCAGGAGGGAAAGTGCTTATCCTAGAGTTCTCACACATATACCAACCATTGCAAAAAATATACGACACTTTATCATTTAAAATTATTCCAATGCTAGGTAAATTTTTTGCTAAAGATGAATTAAGCTACAAGTACTTAGTCGAATCAATAAGAGTACATCCGACACAAGAGGAATTAAAAACAATGATGGAGGCTGAAGCATTCGAAAAAGTCAGTTACAGAAATTTGAGTGCAGGCATTGTGGCCATTCACAAAGGATATAAGTTTTAAATGAATTTACAAAACCAAATTATTAATCATCTTCTCATTCAAAATGATTGGATGAGGGATGAATTAATTTTATTTAAAGGAAAAAATATTCATTTATCTATAGAGCCATTTATATTGCAATTCAATGTTGATAAGAGCGGGCAATTATCATGCAGCGAAATTCAAAGTGAACCGGACACAACAATTAAAATGTCTCCGCAGGCATTCATAAAAATGATTACTAGCAAGCAAAAGAAGGGGATAGATATAAGTGGTGATGTTGACTTTGCAAATACTTTTTCTCAAGTTTTACTTAAAACACGATGGGATATTGAAGAGGATTTAAGTCATCTGGTAGGAGATATAGCCGCAGTAGAACTAACTAAAGCCGGGAAGGCATTTTTTAAATCGACTAAAAAGGGTGTGCGAAATTTTGGTGAGGCATTAGTTGAATATTGGCAGGAAGAAGATCCGGTCTTAGCAATTAAGAATGAGGTAGAAAGATTTAACTCTGAAGTAGATCTTCTTAAAGAAAAATTTTCACAGCTGGAAGCAAGAAGTGACAGGCTCATTAATGGAAATGATATATGAGTTTTTTTCGCTTTCTATATGTAATTTTTATCGTACTTAAATTTGGGCTAGACGAGTTCTTTAATACAAAATTAGCTGCATTTATTCACCTAGCATTATTTCCGGTTCGATTTAGTCATACAAAAAATAATCGAGCTAAAAGGCTACGTTTAGCGCTAGAGAATCTTGGCCCTATATTTGTTAAGTTTGGTCAGATGCTTTCTACCAGAAGAGATCTTCTTCCAGATGATATTGCAAATGAGCTGGCTAAGCTTCAAGACCAGGTACCCCCATTTTCTTTTTCAATAGCAAAAAATATTATTGAAAAAACTTACAGGAAACCTCTTAAAAAACAATTTATTGATTTTCAAGAAATACCAGTCGCAAGCGCTTCAGTAGCACAAGTACATTTTGCGAAATTACATTCTGGGCATGAAGTAGCAGTAAAAATTCTTAGGCCAAACATAAAAAAACAAATCCAAAAAGATATCAGACTTTTAGGTTGGGTTGCCTTTATACTTGAAGGATTATGGAGTGATGGCAAAAGATTAAAGCCTAGAGAGGTGGTAGATGAATTTGCTAGGCACACCAAATCGGAATTAAATTTATTGCTTGAAGCTGGTCATTGCAGCCATCTCGGAGATAACTTTAAGGATAAAAATCTCCTGGTTGTCCCTGATGTTTATTGGGATCATTGCTATGAAAATGTAATGGTTATGGAAAGAATGGATGGTATCCCAATCAGTAATATTATTGCGCTAAATAAGCACAAAATTGATATACCTATGCTTGCAAAAAATGGAGTAGAAATATTTTTTACACAGGTATTTAGGGATGGGTTTTTTCACGCTGATATGCATCCAGGTAATATTCAGGTAAGAAGTGACGGAAAATACATAGCTCTTGATTTTGGTATTATGGGCACCTTATCCAATGAGGATAAAAAATATTTGGCTCGTAACTTTGCATGTTTTTTTAAACGAGATTACAGAGGGGTTGCAGAGGTTCATATTGAGTCAGGCTGGGTTCCACCAGAAACATCAGTTGATGAATTTGAAAATGCTATTCGTTCGGTATGTGAACCTATTTTTAACAAACCCTTAAAAGAGATTTCTTTCGGAAAACTTTTAATTCGACTATTCCAGACATCCAGGCAATTCAATATGGAAATTCAACCCCAGCTCACCATGCTTCAAAAAACATTACTCAATGTTGAGGGTCTTGGCAGAGATCTTGATCCCGATCTTGATTTATGGAAAACGGCCAGCCCTTTTCTCGAAAAATGGCTTAAGGAAGAGATAGGAGCAAAAAAAATGATTGCCAATTTAAAAAAAGAATTGCCAAATTTTTTGAGTATTACTCCAAAAATTCCTACTTTAATCAAGGCCTATCTTGATAATAATCAATTAAATATTGTAGTTCAAAGAGACCTTAACAACACAATAAAGGAACTAAAAAAGTTAAAAGTTTTTTGTTTCACCCTGCTGTTCAGTATTACAATTTTATTTATTTATGAGCTTTATCGTTATTTAAATTAAAAATGCTATTTCTTCTAGTTTCTATATATATCTTTTTTACCATTACAATTGGTATCTTTGCTGCTAGGAAGGTGAAAACAAGTAATGATTTTGCTGTTGCTGGAAGAAGCCTTTCTTTACCTGTAGTTATTGCAACTGTTTTTGCTACATGGTTTGGCGCTGAAGCCATCTTTGGTGTTTCTTCAACATTCATTGATGAAGGTTTGACTGGGGTGGTTGCCGATCCATTTGGCGCAAGCTTATGTTTAGTTATTGCTGGTGTAATTTTTTCTAAATACCTTTATAAATTCAACTTTTCAACACTCAGTACTTTTTATCGAAAAAGGTACAATCGAAGTATTGAGGTAATTATTACCCTTATTATTATTCTTTCTTACTTAGGCTGGGTCGCAGCCCAAATAACTGCAATTGGTCTAGTTCTGAAGGTTATAACAAATGGATTGATAGGTGAGTCACTAGGAATGATTCTAGGTACTATTGCCGTATTATCATATACAACTCTTGGGGGCATGGTTTCGGTTGCTATTATTGATCTTGTTCAAATGATTGTCATTATTATCGGGCTGATAATTACTGTATATTTTGTTGTTGAATTATCTGGAGGTATTATTCCCGTAATAAATTTAGCCTCCATGAATGGTAAATTAAATTTTTTTCCTAATGGTAATATATGGCTGTGGTTGTCCTTTGTTGGTAGTCTTATTACCATGATGTTGGGATCTATAACCCAGCAGGATGTTTACCAAAGAATAACTTCTGCAAGGACTCAAAAAATTGCTTTATGGGGTTCGCTTATAGGTGCTTTGCTGTATTTCTGTTTTGCTTTTTTACCAATGTTTATTGCCTATTCTGCTACTATCATTAATCCTGAATTTAGCGCAAATATAGATGCTCATGGCTCCGAAATTATATTGCCGTTATTTATCATGCAATATACTCCAATATTTGCGCAAGTAATTTTTTTTGGTGCAGTTATATCAGCAATAATGAGCACCTCAGCTGCCACACTTTTAGCTCCGTCTGTTATGTTTACTGAAAATATCCTTAGTGAATATCTTCCTGGCCTCACTGACAAGAAGAAATTACTGATAATGCGACAATCATTAATTGTGTTTGCAATAGCAGTATTGATTTATGCATTTAATTCAGAGCTAACGATTTTTGGTATGGTGGAGTCGGCTTATAAAGTAACTTTGGTTGGGGCTTTTACTCCCTTAATATTTGGAATTTTCTGGAAAAAAGCTAATGACTATGGGGCATTATTGGCTATAATACTTGGCGTCTTTTCTTGGCTTTCCCTGGAACTCTTATTCGGCGATCACTTCATAGTCCCTCCCCAGCTTATTGGTTTTGCTTTTAGTGTATTTGGTATGCTGGTTGGCTCTCTTGTATTCAAGCAGGATTTATCAAAAAAACTGATTATTCACACGTAAATATTTCTATTTTTGACATTGGTTACAAAAAAAACTTGAGCGCTGACCAAGTGTGCTTTGTAAAATGATTGACTGGCATTCATAACAATTTTTACCCTCTCTTCCATATACTTTATGCTCGTTTTGGAAGTAACCATTCTCTCCATTAACATCAAAAAAATCATTCATAGTGCTCCCACCTTTTAATATTGCCTTGCTAATAATATCCTTAATAGATGTAACTATAAGTTGCAACTCCTTCCTAGTTAGCTGACCTGATTTACGTTGTGGTTTAATGCCAGCATTAAATAATGCTTCGCTAGCGTAAATATTCCCTACCCCCACGACATTATGGGCATCCATAATTGAACTCTTAATACATTGTTTTTTATTTTTTAACTTACACTCTAGGTATTCGGCATCGAATTCTTTCTCTAACGGTTCAGGGCCTAATTTTTTCAATAGTCTGTGCTCTAGAGGATTATCTTTTGTCCATAATATAGACCCGAACCTTCTAGGATCCGTGTATCTTAAAATTACAGCCTCGTCACTAAATACGAAATCAACATGATCATGTTTTTTTGGCTTTGATCCTTTCGGCATTATGCATAAACGCCCCGACATACCAAGATGCAATATAAGTGTTCCTTTAGTAAATCTTGCCAGTATATATTTAGCCCTTCTTTTAAGCTCAAGAAGTTGTTGTCCTTCCAGTATGATTGGTAAATCGATAGGGATTGGCCAGCGAAGTGAATAATTTCTTATTACTACAGCTTTGACAAATTTAGTTATTAGAGGTGCTAAGCCCTGGCACGTAACTTCTACCTCGGGTAGCTCAGGCATTATTTAATCCGCTAGCGTAGTTATTGGTGGGTTTAGCATTGTAAACCCCAGGTCACTTGGGTAGCTATATAGTAATTTCTCATCATTACGATAAAGCTTTAATTGAGGATGTTCTTGTATCCTATAAAAAGTAATTTTTTTACCATCTTCTAAAACCATATCAAAACTTTTGTAACCAATTCTGGGATCCATCTTATATGGCTCAACTGTTATTGATTCGGGGTTGCTCCACGTCATGCCAAACCATTCATCAGCCTCGTCTTGTTTTATTTCTGCCTTACTGCCCACTAAAGACCATGAGTTATTTAAATGATTTATTTTTAATCTAGACTCTTGCCATTGTTCTAGGCGCGAAAGATCGTATTGTTTAACCTTTTCGTAGCTTGCAACAGCTTTCTTATCTATCAATTCTTCTGCTACAAATGATGCCGTTTCAGAAAAACCTCCGCTTACAAGAAAAATATTTCCGCGATATAGAATGTATTGATCTTCTGTCACAGGGTTATAAGTTCCAAATATAAATTCCTCTTTAAGTGAGTTATTAGAAAAAACAACTCTTAATGCAGGATTGTCTAAGCCAAATTTATCTAAATTTTCAGCTTTGAACTTGACTGAGCTTGTTGTTGCGAGCAAAGCTAAAATCCGATAAACGTAAAGTTCGTCTGCCCGTGCGTTATAGGGTTTATTCATTTTCCACCCATAGTCACCAAGAATGAAACTGGTTGTTGCTCTAGACGGGAAATATATATTTATTTCGTTAAAGGTAGATAATTTAAGATCCGAAACCGTTATTCTTTTAGATTCGATAGTATCCACTTCGTTATTACTAAGAGTGAAAATAGCAAGGGCAATGACGGCTAAAAATAAAGCAGCATTTAAAATCCATCTCTTATTCATATTAAGCTTTTCTTCTCCTATACCATACCCAAAAGCCTAACCCAAACAACCCAATAGGAATGAAGTATTGAAATAGGTGAAAAATAGTCCAAGCAATTAATCTGCCCTTATCGTCTGCGGGTATCGTTACATTAACGTCTTTTAGCGGCATTGGTTGTATGGTAATCAGCTGGTCATCACCAGATAACCAATTAACCATATTAATCCCTAGATCTAAATTTCCGCCAGAAGTAATAAAATAATTGGACAGAAATGATGCATTTCCTACCACAACAATTCTCTGACCTACATCACCGTATTCCCTGCTCATTGCCACAGCAATATTAACTGGTCCTTTCTTATCAAACGTAGGATCAAAGCTTAGCTTATTTTCTAGTTTCTTCTTGCTAGAAGTTAGCCAACCATTTGGAGCTACCTCGATCAAATTCGAAACTCTCCATCCATTCTCGTAAGTTCCTTTTGCAAAAACTTCATAGGCATCGGAGTACTGCGTTCTCAACATAAAGTTTTGGGTAATAGGGTGATCACCGTAGACTAACGCATAGGACACATCCTCGCTTGATCCAAAGTTCAGCGACGATTTATCTACTACTTTTCCATCAGATAACCTTAATCCAAGATAATTTGCTAAATCATTTAGCCCTTGAAAGTTATTATCGTCAAGCAACCATAAAATATTTCCTCCACTTTCTACATACCGCAAAATCTTTTTGGCCTCCGGTTTAGTTACCGGAACTTGAGGGCTTGCTATAACTAACATAGCGCCTTCTTTTGGAACTTCATTAAGAGCAGTTAAGTCAGGATTGGAGAATTTAAAACCTTTACTTTCTAGTTGCTGTCCAAATGCACCAAGGTCATGATTCTTTAGCCCTAATAAGTTTTTTTCGCCATGCCCATCTAAATACATTATTGGCTTATTGTTTGTTCTAGAAAGCCGTACTAACAAATTGGTTAACTCTTGCTCGGCAAAAGGTGGGGTAATATGCTCGGTTCTTTTGTTATATTCTACAATGACCTCGCCATCAGTCCTAATTCCAAGCTCTTCGACTAATTTTGGCTCTAGGGTTGGATTAATAAAGCTAATTGTTATGTCTTTTTTTTCTCTTTGATACTTTGCAACAAAATCAAGCAGGCCTTTTTTGAAGTTATCTCCTTTATTAGCATCATCATTTGTAGCAAAAACAGTCATATTGATTGGACCATTCATGCTTTCAAGAATCTCAATGCTGCCCTTGGTTAAAATACTTCTGCTAGCTTGGGTCATATCTTTAACAAAAACAAATTGATTGGACAATATCCCTATCAATAGAATAAGTGCAAAAAATAGCAAAATGAAAAAGCTATTTTGAAATAAATACTGAAGCCTTAATTTTTTATTGGTTTTCATAGGGTTATCCAGTTAGCCTGTCTGAATCCAGACGCCTTATTGTCAAGGTAATGAAAGTGACAATAAACAACATAAAATATACAACGTCCGATGTATCGATAACCCCTCTTGTAAATGACTGGAAGTGTTTTGACATAGATATATGGTTAAACCAATGAGTAGGATCTGAGGCTGTGAAATTACCAAAAATTACCATAGCAAATAATGCAATAAACGTTGATATTGCTGCGATTATAGGCTGACTAGTTAAGCTTGAAAAATATATACCCAGAGCACAGAAGCTTCCAATAAGAAGCATAAGACCGAACGAGTTCCCTATAAGGTAACCGAAATCAATGTCAGCCCAAATATTCATAGAACTCAACATGATAAAAATATAGAGCACTAGAATACCAAGAAAAATCACCATTCCTAAGAACTTTCCAACAACGATCTCTGTTAATGAAATGGGAGCGCTAAATAAAAATGGAAGTGTTTGACTTCTTCTTTCCTCGCTAATCAATCTCATCGTTAAAATTGGAATTGCAACGGTCATTAAAAAGTTAGCTGCTCCGTAAACATTTTGTCCAACAAAGATTGTAATCCCTTGCCTCTCTGCCGGCCTAATTGATCCTGACATGACCTCAAAATACTTATTTACTCCATCTAGATAAAGAAAACCAAAACCAAACATAAGTAAGGCCAAGATAATCCATCCCATTGGCGATGCAAATAAGCTCTTGAGTTCTTTTCTAGCAATATTTATTATCATATCTATTTTTTTATTTGAGTTAGTTGAACAAAAATATCTTCTAAGCTAGTAATGTCAGGTGCTATGTGAAATAGGCCCCATTTATTTTTTACAGCTAAAGCCACAATTTCTTCAGCTGGTAAATATTTCTCTTTAAAATGTATTCTGCACATTGCATTATCAAGGATATCTACCTGGGTAACGCCAGAAATTTCAGTTAATACTTTTTTGGTAGGGGTTTTTGTAAAGCCTACCAATAGCTTATTACCTCTTCTCTGCTGCTTAAGATCATCAATCGATCCATTAAAAACTAAACTACCTTTATCAATAATTTGTACGCGATCGCATACCATTTCAACCTCTGGAAGAATATGAGTAGACAAGATAACGCTGTGTTTTTTGCCAATCTCTTTAATCAGATTTCTAATCTCCCTAATTTGAATAGGATCTAAACCAACTGTTGGCTCATCTAGAATGACAATTTCTGGCTCATGAATTATGGCTTGAGCAATGCCAACGCGTTGCTGATAGCCGTTAGATAAATTTTCAATCAATCTTTTGCTCATATGACCAAGCCCACACTTATCTTTTGCAACCTCTACAGCTTTGCTTATCTTTGATGACTCCACCTTATGAAATCTTGCGGCTATAGTAAGAAACTCATCAACAGTCAATTCTTTATAAAGCGGCCTCATCTCAGGTAAATAGCCTATCATCTCTTTAGCTTTTTTAGGTTCATTGACCATATCAAATCCGCAGATTTGTACAGACCCATCTGAGGGAGCTAAATTTCCAGTTAACATTCGCATCGTGGTAGATTTTCCAGCGCCATTAGGCCCCAAAAACCCTAGCACCTCACCTTTTTCAAGATTGAATGAAACATCGCTGACCGCGTGATTACCGCCAAAATTTCTTGAAAGATTTATTGCTTGTAAAGTAGAAACAGCCATTAAAAATTATCCGTTAATGAGTAAATAAACCCAGCCTATGATGGAGCATTATTGTATGAAAAAGTTTAAACAAATAAACCAGACTGAATTATATGCAAAAACTCGAGTCATTTGTACTTATTAGTTAAGAAAGTTTGTTAGTTAATGCATTAAATTGCTTCAAGCTAAACCTTAACCGAAAAAATTACATGAGGTATCATATAGCTAATATGAAAAATTTAATTATAACTTTGGTGCTTGCATTTCAAGCCAATATTGCCTGGGCTAATGATGAAGCTAATTTTGATATTTCACAGCCAGCTAAAATCCAAGAAGCGAATGCTGAATTTGTGTATAAATTTTTGTTGGCTGAAATTGCTGCTCAACGTGGGGACTTAAACTCTGCAGGGCATCTATATTACGATCTTGCAAAGCTGACCAAGAACATACCTCTTGCACAACGAGCAACTAATATTGCCGGATATGCTCGCAATGGTCGTTTAGCGCTTGATTCAGCAGAGTTATGGCGGCAGCTTGATGACTCATCATTAGAGGCTAAACAGATTCTTGCAGAACTTTTTATATCCAGTGGTAATCTTGCAAAAGCGAGGCCGCTTATTGAAAAACTTCTTGAATTAGAAAAAACCAGAGCAGAAGGATTTCTTTACCTAAACAATTTATTAACTAAAGTAGAAAATAAAAAGAATGCCTTACGTTTCATTCTTGCAATTGCTAAGCCATACAATGGTCTTGCTGAAGCACATTTCAGCATTGCTCATACGGCTTATTTTGCTGGCGACCTTAAATTAACCGAAAAGGAACTAGATCTTGTGGAGGCTATAAATCCTAAATGGGAAACCTCAGCCCTATTTAGGGGGTATATCATTGCTAAAGAGTGGCCGGAAAAAGCACTGGAGTTTTATAAATCATTTTTAAAAAGTAATCCAAATTCAAATGAGGTTCGACTAGAATTTGCAAAGACATTAACTAGCTTAAAGCGATATGACGATGCTAAGAAGCAATTCCTTAAATTAGTGGATGGATCATTAGCGTCTCCTGAAATAAGCTTAACAGTAGCGCTACTATCGCTAGAGCTAAATGATGATAAATTAGCCGAGAAATTTTTTAATCAATCTATTGAGCGAGGTTATGACGATCCTGACAAGATTCAAATGTATCTTGCAAGAATATATAATAAAAGAGGAGATTTTAAAAAATCATTGTCTATTTTAGATAAGATAATTTCCGGATTATTGTTTGTAGATGCAAAACTTCTTGCAGCAGAAATCATTGTGCAAAATAAATCTACCGAAGAAGCTATTGAATCGCTTTCTCTTTACAAAAATATTAGTTCTAGCGATAAGCTGCGATTTCTTCGAGCAAAGACATCTATGCTATTCAATGATGGGCGGCCACAAGATGCTTTTGACCTCCTGAAAAGTGAAGATAAAAATTATAGTGATTCCTCGGAATTTAAATTTGATTATGCAATGCTTGCAGAAAAAATGGGCAATTTATTGCTCATGGAGCAACTTCTAAAAGAAGCTATAAAAATTAAACCAGATTTTGCTCTAGCATATAATGCTTTAGGGTATTCATATGCTGACAGAAATATAAAGCTTGCTGACGCAAAAAAGTATATTGAAATAGCTTTATCTATAGAGCCTAAAAATCATTACATTATTGATAGCATGGGCTGGCTTCACTATAGACTTGGAAATATAGATATAGCATTAGAATTTACCCAAAAAGCCTATGCCATTCAAAAAGACCCTGAAATTGCAGCACATTTAGGTGAGATTTATTGGAAGAAAGGCGAAAAAGATGAGGCAAAAAGAATCTGGCAAGATTCCCTTGTTAACAATCCTTCCAATTCGGTTCTTAACGAAACGTTCCAGAGATTTAATTAGACGAAACTTCTAAATGAAGCATTTAATTTTAATTTTTTGTTTGCTGCTCACTTCTGGCTGTGCTTACATCACAACCAACTCAGATTCTCCTCCGATATTAAAAGAAGCTATTCCCTACAAAGGACTCATTAAAAATTTTAAGTTTACTGGTAAGTTTGTAATCTTTATTGATGATAAAGGTTTTTCAGGAAGTCTTACCTGGGACTCGAATGATAAGAGAGACTATGTCAAAATTTATAATCCATTCAGCTCTTTAATAGCATCAATTACACTTAAGTATCCGGAAAAGAAAATTGATCTGCAGGTAATGGATAAAAATAATCAAGCGAATACCGACCAAACGCTAAAAAAAATATTTTTAGCGGAAGAAAATATTTTTACATTAAAAAAATTCCTGGTTAACCCGCCCACAAATATTTCAAAAGACAGGGAAATTGATGTTAATTTTGATGGGTGGGATATTCGATATATAGGGTTGCATCCCCAGGGCCAGACTGCTCAAACCACAATCTTTAAAAAAAATAATATCTCAATAAAAATTTTCATCAATAAATGGGGTATTTAAATCAAAACGGACAAAAAAATCAGTAAAGATTTCATGAGGTTTCTCGCTCCAGCAAAAATTAATTTATTCTTAAGAATTTTAAGTAAATCGAATAACAACTACCATAATCTGCAAAGTATTTTTCATATGGTTGACCTGTATGATGAGATTTCTATAAAACCAAGGTCTGATAGAAAGATTATCGTAGAAAATGACGATGAATCCATTTCCAAAGAAAGTGATTTGTGCCTTAGGGCTGCTCAGTTAATTCTTGATGGTAGGAAGCTAGGAGTCACCATTAAAGTCAAAAAAAATATTCCCGTTGGAGCTGGGTTGGGAGGAGGAAGCTCCGATGCCGCAACCATTCTTCTAGCATTAAATCAAATATTTAGCTTAGGGGTTAACAAAAAAACATTGATGGTACAGGGGTTAAAGTTAGGAGCAGATATTCCTTTTTTTATTAACGGCGAAAATGCATGGGTTGAAGGTGTTGGTGATAAGATTAGCCCCATTTTAATCGAAAACTATAGCTACATTTTTGTAATCCCTAGTATATCCATATCTACTGCTAGCATCTTTCAAGATTTTAAATTGACAAACAAGCTAATTCCGTTGAAAATAGCGACCTCATTTAGTAATATTGAACATGATAATATTGGTAATGATTTAGTTGAAACTATTTTCGAAAAACACCCTAGGTTACGTGAGTTATTTATATGGCTTAAAGAGTTTGGAGATCCGAAAATATCAGGCACTGGATCTACATTATTTATTAAATCCAATGATTTGAATTTAACAAGGCTAATTGAAAAACAAAAACCAAAAGATACTAGGATTATTAGCGTTAAGGGTTTATCGGTTCACCCGCACTTTTTGACCGATTAATTGGGGAGTCGCCAAGCTGGTTAAGGCACAGGGTTTTGATCCCTGCATGCGAAGGTTCGAATCCTTCCTCCCCAGCCAATTTTATTCAAGGAAAAAACCTTTGAAAACTAAAGAGCTTATGATTTTTGCTGGAAATGCAAACATAGACCTCGCTGAGAAAGTTGTTAGTCACCTAAACATGAAACTTGGAAAGGCCACCGTGGGTTGCTTTAGTGATGGCGAAACCATGGTTGAACTCCTCGAAAATGTCCGAGGTAAAGATGTGTTTATTCTTCAGTCTACAAGCTTTCCTACAAACGATAACCTAATGGAAATACTAGTCATTGTTGATGCTCTTCGCAGATCATCAGCCGCGCGCATAACTGCAGCAATTCCTTACCTAGGCTATTCTAGACAAGATAGAAGACCAAGGTCTGCTCGTGTAGCTATTACAGCAAAAGTCGTTGCGAACATGCTAACAACCGTCGGGGTCAATAGATTGCTAACCATGGACCTTCATTCAGACCAAATACAAGGTTTTTTTGATATACCTGTTGATAATATTTATTCAACTCCCGTCCTACTTGAGGACCTGGTAAAACAAAATTATAAAAATCCCGTTATCGTATCCCCAGACGTTGGTGGGGTTGTCAGAGCAAGAGCGTGTGCAAAGATTCTAGGGTCGGACTTAGCCATTATTGATAAAAGAAGGCCAAAGCCTAACGTCTCTGAAGTAATGAACATTATTGGGGATGTCTCAGGAAGAACCTGCATCATAATTGATGATATTGTTGATACGGCAAATACCTTGGTTGAAGCTGCGACAGCACTTAAGAAACAAGGTGCTGAAAAAGTTGTTGCTTATGCTACACATCCTATCCTGTCTGGCAATGCCATTCAAACGATCGATGCTTCAGAGCTTGATGAAATTGTAATTACTGATACAATTACGCTTCGCGAAAATGCTAAAAATACTACAAAAATCAGACAATTGTCTGTAGCAAAAATTTTAGCTGAGACTATTAAACGAATTAGCGATGAAGATTCAGTGAGTTCATTGTTTATCGACTAATTTTTGGTCTAGTTATCCAATAGCCCTGGTCGCGGGGCTATTTTAATTTAGGAGCAATATAATGAAAATTGAAATAAAAGCAATTGTAAGAGAGTTGAAAGGAACGGGTGCGAGCCGCCGTCTTCGACATGCAGGGAAAACACCGGGCGTTCTTTATGGTGGCGTTAAAGATGCGACAAGTTTAGAGATTGATAGTAAAGAGTTATTTATGCAGTTTAGGCATGAGGCTTTTCACGCGTCTATCCTAACACTCAATTTAGACGGTAAAAAAGAAGCAGTCATTCTTAGGGACTTCCAAATGCATCCAGTTCGCAATAATATTATGCATATTGATTTTCAAAGAATTAATGAAAATGAAAAAATTCATGTAAAAGTGCCATTCCACTTCACCAATGAAGAAACTGCACCTGGCGTAAAGTTAGAAGGGGGATTAATTTCACATATTATGACCGAAATAGATGTTGCCTGTTTACCAAAAGACCTTCCACAATACATTGAGGTTGATATGGGCGAACTATCTATTGGTGACTCAATTCACTTGTCAGAAGTAAAAGTCCCTGAAGGAGTTGAGTTAACAGGGCTTAGTGATGAAAATGACCCTGTTATTACCGCAATAAGCAAGCCTAAAGTGGTCGTTGAAGAAGTTGTTGCCGCTCCTTCTGAAACAGACGAAGAAGGTGAGTCTGCAGGTGATTCTGATGCAGAAAAAACAGATGATCAAGGTGCAGAGTCAAGCGAATAATAAAATAAACCCTGCTCTTAACAATAAGGGTGGGGTTAAATTTTGTGAGTAAAATAAAATTATTTGTAGGGCTAGGTAATCCTGGTGAAAAATATTTGCTTACTAGGCATAATGCAGGATTCTGGTGGCTTGATTTTGTTGCACTTAATCATCGTTTGTCATTTAAAAAAACCACTAAATATTTTGGCGAATACTCTAATTATCAAGACAATGCTGATGTCCATTTCTTAAAACCTTCTACATTTATGAACGAGAGCGGAAAGTCTGTTCAAGCCATTACAAGCTTCTACAAAATAAAACCAGAAGAAATACTAATAATCCATGACGAACTTGATATTGTCCCGGGCAAGGTTAAATTAAAATTGGGTGGTGGTCATGGCGGTCATAACGGAGTTAAGGATATTTCAAATCAATTAGAATCGAATAACTTTTGGAGACTGAGAATTGGTATTGGGCACCCCGGTGATAAAAATGAGGTGAGTAGCTATGTTCTCAAGAAACCTTCAAAGATTGACTCGGGTCTAATTGAGGATAGTATTTTTAGTAGCTACCAAATCTTCTCTCTATTAGTAAATGGAGAGCTTGATAAAGCAATGTTAAATCTACACTCCGCTTAAACGTTAAGGATATTATATGAAATGTGGCATAGTTGGTCTTCCTAATGTTGGTAAATCAACATTATTCAATGCGATTACAAAAGCAGGTATAGACGCAAATAATTACCCTTTTTGTACTATTGAACCAAATGTCGGTATTGTTGAGGTTCCAGACCAAAGAATAAGCGTGCTTTCTGCCATCGTAAATCCTGAAAAAATACAACCTGCCATAGTCGAGTTTGTCGATATTGCCGGTTTGGTTGAGGGCGCATCGAAGGGAGAAGGGCTGGGAAATAAATTTCTAGCGAATATTCGTGAAACAGATGCAATTCTTCATGTTGTACGCTGCTTTAATGACGACAATATCATTCATGTTGCAGGTAAAATCGATCCAACATCTGATATTGAGACCATTCACACAGAACTCATTTTGGCAGACATGGAAACGTTAGAAAAAGCTATCCAAAAAGAAACAAAAAAATCTAAATCTGGTGACAAAGAATCGAAAAGCCTTATTGCTCTATATGAGCGATTACAGGAAAATTTTAACCAAGGCCATTTAGCAATAAAATTAAAATTAGATAAAGATGAAATTTCACTTATCAAGCCTTTATGTTTAATTACTATTAAACCGATGATGTTCGTAGCAAATGTTGATGAGAATGGCTTTGAGAACAACAAAAACCTTGATGCTCTTCAGCTGTATGCAAGCGACACAGGCTCACCAGTTGTTTCTATATGCGCCAAAATAGAGTCAGACATTTCAGAGCTTGAAGACGAAGAAAAGCTTATATTCTTATCAGAAATGCATCTTACCGAGCCTGGATTAAATCGACTTATCAGAGAGGCATACACTTTATTAGGTCTACAAACCTACTTTACAGCTGGAGTTAAAGAAGTAAGAGCATGGACAACCAAGGTTGGTGCAACAGCCCCTCAAGCCGCAGGCGAAATACATACTGACTTTGAAAAAGGCTTCATTAGGGCCGAGGTTATCGCCTTTGATGACTTCGTAGCTTATAAAGGTGAAGCCAAATCAAAGGAAGCTGGAAAAATGAAATTAGAAGGAAAGGAGTATGTAGTTAAAGATGGAGATGTTATGCATTTTAGGTTTAATGTTTGATATAATTCGTCCCGTATTAAATTAATGGTGATGTAGCTCAGCCGGTTAGAGCGCAGGATTCATAATCCTGAGGTCGGGGGTTCGATCCCCCCCATCACCACCACTTAATTCTCGCCTCAGTAGCGAGATTCTTTTGATAAACTCTGTTCACGAGACCAAAGAGATGAAAATATACAAAATTGTTACTAGTTTATTGGCTGCTTTTTTTGGTGTTCAAAATAATAAAAAATTTAAGGAAGATGAAAGGTTTATAGAGGAGCATGGGGTTAAATACTTTCTGATTGTGGGGTTTTTTATGGTGTTTCTAGGGCTGATTTTTCTAGGTATATTAGTGACTTTTATTGTTGGATAATTACTAGGCTTTATAAGGCGACCTTTCCTCTAATTCATTGGTATAAATATTCATTCTACCTCCCTCTTCTTCAAGAAATCTACCGATAGCATCTCTGAACTGCTCATTTACAATATAATGACTTGAGAATGTATCGAAGGGTTCGAATCCTCTTGCAAGCTTATGTTCACCTTGAGCCCCCCCTTCGAAGATAGATAAATTATTCTCAATACAGTATTCCTGACCTTGGTAATAACATAGTTCAAAGTGTAGGTAAGGAATGTATTTGATTGCACCCCAATACCTGCCGTACAAGTTGTCATTATCTAGAATATTTAATGCAGACCCAACCGGGCCTTCTTCATCGTAAGCAATAACAAGCAAGATTTTATGGGGTATCTCTTTAAAAATTCTATTAAAAAAATCATAGGATAGATAGGGAGTTGAATTATGATCTGTATAGGTATGGCAATAGCATTGGTAAAAAAATGATAAATCTTCATCTGTTATATTCTTCCCTGTTTTTCTAATCACACGCAAACTTAAGCTGTTTAGCTTCTTTCGCTCTTGTTTTATTTTTTTTCTTTTATGATGGGAAAGAGTGGCAAGGAAGTCATCGTAGTTCTTATACCCTCTATTAATCCATCTAAATTGGACGCCCTGTCTATGCATCCATCCTGACTCAGTCAATATTTGTTGGTCTTCTAAGCTTGTAAACAAAAAATGGCATGAAGAAATTTTATGTTGATGCATTATTTTTTCTAAAGACTTGATTAGCACGCGCTTAGCTTCAACATTTTCTGCCAAGATTCTTGGTCCGCTTATGGGCGTAAAAGGAATAGCACATACAAGTTTGGGATAATAACTTAACCCATGCCTCTGAAATGCTTCCGCCCAGGCCCAGTCAAAAACGTATTCGCCATAGGAGTGTTCTTTAATAAAAGTAGGTAGAAATCCAATGACTCTCCCCTCTTCTGATGCAATAATAGGGAAAGGTATCCAGCCAGTTCCTTTACCAATTGATAGTGATTTTTCTAATGCATTAAAAAATGCATAAGACAGAAAGGTGTTGTCAGGGAGGTGATCAAAATGCGACTCGAGATCAGCAAAGTTTGTTTTTGAAATAACTTCAATCATAAGATTAGAAGTTTAAATTAAATTTTTATCTAAAACGAAAAGAATGTTTAATTGCTTGTAGGTATTTGTTTTTTAAGTGAGGTAACGGGGCTATCCTTAAGCTTTTTGTCAGACACAATATTTGCATTGTATTTATTGAATTGTTTCTCATGATAATCTTTTGCTAAGATTGATAGCTCATCTAGGGTTATAACATTGTCATTATCTATATCGACTTGTCTAAACTGCCTGGCTACTTGAGGGAGGCACTGCGTAACTTCGTAGACATCAAGGGTATTATCATTGTCTGGATCACAGGTATAAAACCTTTGCTCGACACTGTCTAGCATTTCACGTCTTTTTTGGTCATAAATCACACTATTCTTAGTATGGGTATGAGAAAATTCCTCTAACGCCTCACGTATAAGGTCTAATTGTGATGGCTCGGGGGAGCCCTTAGCATTATTAACATCAGCCCATGCTGTACTTATTGATGAAAAAACTAATATAAACAATAAGTTAAAAAAAATTTTATGCATTCAGTTTGTACGCTTATATTTAAAACGGATAACTATTCTGCTACTTAATTGTGAATCTAATGTTACAGGATAGAGATAAATTGTAACGGAATTGTAACAACCAAATTTTCTATTTCAGGGTAATATGTTAAATAATTGATATACTTTCAATCTTCAGCAATTAAAACACTATGACAATAAACAACAATTCAGCTCAAATCGCCTTGGTGGATGACGATCCAAAAATAAGAGAGTTAACAGCAAAGTATTTAAGTGATCAAGGGATTTCAGTTGTTACAGCAGCCAATGGAGCCGAGCTTGACGAGCTAATGAAGAATTATAATATTAGTCTGATTGTTCTAGACTTAATGATGCCAGAAGAGTCTGGTTTAAATATATGTCAACGACTCAGAGTGAATAAAATAGATACACCGATCATCATGCTCACTGCCAAGGGTGATGAGGTGGATAGGATTGTAGGATTGGAAATGGGTGCAGATGACTACCTTCCAAAACCCTTTAATCCAAGAGAGTTGCTTGCCCGAATCAACGCCATTATAAGAAGGCAAAAAAGTCCTGCAGGTCAGTCAGATAAAACCATAATTAAATTTGGTAATTTTGTATTTGATTTAACTAATAGAAGTTTGCTTAAAGATGAAAAAGAGATACAAATTACTGCGGGTGAGTACGAACTCTTAAGAGTCTTTGTTGAACATCCAAAGCAACCTTTGTCACGGGATCAAATTATGCGGCTGTCTAAGGGAAAAGAATTAGATGTATTTGACCGGAGCATTGATGTACAAATATCAAGGCTTAGAAGGTTAATTGAAACAGATCCAAACACCCCAAAATTCCTACAAACTAAATGGGGATTTGGTTATATATTTATACCGGATAGTGAAGTCAAATAATTGAAGCTTATTCCTAAAACGTTTCTTGCCAGATTAACCTTATTAATCTCCGCCCTTCTTTTGATAGCACAAATTGCATCCCTTAGAATATTTGATTATTTTGAAAGAGAGCCACGCGCACAATCCCTTGCACAAGAAATTGTCACAATTGTAAATTTTACAAAGGCTTCCTTAGAAGCCGCAGCCTACAATAAAAGGCTGAAGCTTTTAAATGAATTGTCTGGTGTAGGAGATGTGAGCATTTATCCTGCTTATTACTTTGAGCCACTTGAACCTATACCAAATGATCCTTTTTTGGAGCTTGTTGTTAAAAACATTAAGCGTAAATTACCCCCCGAAACCCTTATTACCATTAACCATTACGACATACCCGGTATTTGGGTAAGTTTTGAGATAGATTATGCACTTTTCTGGATAGTGGTTCCAAGAACCATTATTGACAGGCCTTTTCCTTGGCACTGGATTGGATGGGGAACAATAGTTTTTATATTAGCAATTTTAGGCTCTTACGCTACAACTCAAAGAATTAGCAGACCATTAAGGCAGGTAATTAATGGTGCTGAAAAAATTCGGCAAGGGTATTTCATAGAGCCATTGCCTTTAGATAATGTTACTGAATTTCGTGAGGTAAGTCAGGCATTTAATGAAATGGCAGCCAATCTATCAAAAATATCCAAAGAAAGAAGTTTTCTCTTAGCAAGTGTGTCACATGATATAAGGACGCCTTTGACTAGGTTAAGGCTAGCTGCTGAGATGCTTCCAAAAGGATCTGAACTAATGAAGGAAAGTATGGAGCAAGACATTGTTGAAATAAACGATATCATAAATCAGTTTCTAGAATATGCTCGAGGATTTGAAGATGAGAAAGTGGTGCCAACAAACCTTGGAAAGTTTTTAATTGAGGTTCAAAGCAAGCATAGGAGAATGGGCCAGAATTTTAAATTACAAAAAAGAAATATACGGGTAGATGTCCCTAAAAAACTTTTTATAGACATTAGGCCTCTAGCTTTTCAAAGATGCCTTGATAACCTTATTAACAATGCCTTTTTTTACTCACACGGAGAGGTGGTAATTAAAGCTACCTTATTAGAAGAGAGCTTTATGATTAGCGTCTTAGATAAAGGCCCCGGGATCCCTGAAGATCAAAAAGATCAACTTTTAAAGCCGTTTGAGAGGGTTGATGAAGCAAGAGGTAATGAAGGTGGTAGTGGTCTTGGTCTTGCAATTGCAGACAGGATTGTTAAAGTTCATTCAGGCAGTCTGGAGTTAATTAACCGAAAAGAAGGTGGGCTCGAAGCCAGAATAACTATTCCTTTAAGTTTCGCTTAGCTTAGCCGAACCAATTCAAATCTTTTCTAAGCTCCACAACGGTCCCAATAATAATTAGCGCGGGGGACTTGAGTCTTGCTTTATTTACTTTCGAACTAATATTACGTAACTGACCGATAACCACTTTTTGACTTTGAGTGGTTCCGCTTTGCACCACCGCAACAGGCATATTCTTACTCATTCCATATTTAATAAGATTTTTTTTCATCTCTTGGAGGCTTAATAAACCCATATAAATAACGACAGTTTGTTTTTCTGCAATAAGCTTTGGCCAATCGAAACTAATAATCCCTTCCTTGAAATGGCCTGTCAAAAAAAGACAACTCTGAGCATGGTCTCTATGAGTTAAAGGGATACCTGAGTAAGACGAAACTCCATTTGCCGCAGAAATACCTGGGACCACTTGAAAGGTGATATTTTTTTTCATCAGGCCCTCAATTTCCTCACCACCTCGGCCAAATATAAATGGGTCTCCTCCCTTCAGCCTCAGGACTCTTTTACCCTTCATTGCTAATTCAATAAGTAGCTCATTAATTTTTGACTGCTCCAAGGTATGCTGATCTCTTTTCTTTCCAGCATAAATCATGTCTGCATCCCTTCTCACCATTTCTAAAACATCACTTGAAACCAAATTGTCATAAATACAAACATCGCACTTCTGCATTAACTGGAGCGCTCTAAGAGTAAGTAGGTCTTTATCTCCAGGGCCTGCTCCAACTAAATAGACTTCACCATCAACCTTCTTTAATCTTCGCTTTATTAGTGCGTCAATATCTTGTGGTCTAAACTTTTTTTTGCTATTAGCAATTTTCTGAATAAGAGTATCCTCAAAAAAATACTCCCAAAACTCTCGTCTTTTTTCCATGTGAGTAATTCTTTTCTTAACTAACCCCCTTATACTTCCTGCAAAATTAACTAATTTAGAATAATGGGATGGTATGAGGCTTTCTAATGTTTGTCGTATCATTCTCGCCAGAACTGGCGCTTTTCCACCGCTTGAAATTGAGACCACCAAAGCATCTCTTTCTACGATAGACCCCATAGTAAAGCTACATAAATCAGGCTGATCAACTACATTCACTGGAATTCGATTAGCTTGAGAAATGTTTGATATACTTTTATTCACTCTTTTATCATTAGTTGCTGCAACAATTAAGACTTGCGAACGAATATCAGAGGCTTCGTAAGATTTTTGGACAAAAGCTATCTTATTTTTATCTATAAAATCCTTAAACTCTTCTGAAAAATCTTTTGCAATTACTGTAAGCAAAGGTCTCGCTTTGATAAGCAAAATGGCCTTCCTTAAGGCAATGTCCCCACCACCAAAAATAGTGACGGGCTTTTGGTCAATATTGATAAAAATGGGGAAATTTTCCATTTCAAAATATTACTCTAATAAAAGGCTTATACATACAGGTTGCTGTAAGTTTTATTCTAAAAAAAGTTATAATGCAGCATCTACTTACGGATTAATGCGCTGAATGACAAAACAACTTTTTATTAAGACTTTTGGCTGTCAAATGAATGAGTATGATTCCGAAAAAATTGTAGATGTTCTCAGAGAGGATGGTGAAATCTCTTTAACAGAGTCGCCGGATAATGCAGATATAATAATTTTGAATACTTGTTCCATCAGAGAGCGGGCGGAAGTAAAGGTTTATAGTGACCTAGGTAGGTATCGAGCGCTTAAAGAAGCAAATCCAAATATTCGCATTGGAGTGGGCGGTTGCGTAGCTAGCCAAGAAGGAGAAAATATTATTAAAAGGGCTCCTTACGTTGACTTAGTGTTCGGTCCTCAAACATTGCATCGATTGCCTACTTTATTAAAAAAAAGAGATGCACTTGGTGTACCACAAATTGATATAACATTTCCAGAGATTGAAAAGTTTGATCGTCTTCCCGTAAGTAACTTTAAAGGCCCTTCTGCCTCTGTTTCAATCATGGAAGGTTGCAGCAAATATTGCTCATTTTGTGTAGTGCCTTATACTCGAGGAGAGGAAATATCACGCCCACTTGATGACGTCCTAAATGAAATCATTGAATTAACTATGCTGGGTGTGCAGGAAATAATTTTATTAGGGCAAAATGTAAATGCGTATAGAGGCTTCTCCAAACATGATGGTGTATGTGATTTTGCAACTCTTTTAGAGTATGTTGCAGAAATTGGGGAAGTCAAAAGAATAAGATTTACAACCAGCCACCCAAATGAAATGACTGAGGAGCTTATTGCTTGCTTTGGAAAAATTGATAAGCTATCCAAGCAATTTCACCTCCCCATTCAGTCAGGCTCAGATCGAGTTTTGTCTGCCATGAAAAGAAATTACACAGTCTTAGAATATAAATCAATCATCAAGAAACTAAAGAAGGTGTGTCCAGATATTTCACTGACATCGGACTTTATTATTGGCTTTCCGAACGAGACTGTTGAGGAATTTAATCAAACCAAAAAAATAATGGAAGAAATAAATTTTGATTACAGCTTTAGCTTTCTCTATAGCCCGCGTCCAGGTACCCCGGCTTCTTTTATAAAAGACAATATTTCTAAGCTAGAAAAAGAGCAGAGATTGCGCGAGTTTCAGGATATTAATATTACTCAAGGCAAAGAACATACACTCAAAATGATAGGGACTACACAAAGAATTTTAATAGATCGTATATCAAAAAGAAAACAAGGGGTGCTGCTTGGTAAGACGGATAACAATCGAGTAATTGAGATTAGTGGTAGTTCCAACCTGTTGAATCAATTCGTTAATGTAAAAATACAAGCCATCACTGAAAAAAATTTAGAGGGAATAATAGTCTAATAATGGAACTAACAATTAAATTGTCAGGCCAAGACAATAAAAAGCTGGCTAACTTGTGTGGGGTATTAGATGAGAATATCAAACAAATTGCCAGCGGATTTGATATTGCCATACAGCGCAGAGCTTATAACTTTAAATTAAATGGGAAGCAGGGAGATATAGAGCTTGCATCACAACTTATTGAAAGTTTATTCATGAGGTCATCAGGTCCTATAAGTGCTGAGGATATTCAGCTAAGCCTAGTTGAAATGAGTAAAATTTCCTTTAAAAAAAATGAATCTCCAGACTTGCTTACTAAAAAAAGTGATTTACAAGGTAGGACTCCAAAACAAGTAGATTATTTAAAAAATATACAAAGCAATGATATTAATTTTGGCATAGGCCCTGCAGGGACCGGCAAAACATATCTTGCAGTAGCATCAGCTGTAGATGCCCTCAATAGAGAGAAAGTAAAACGAATAGTATTGGTTCGTCCAGCAGTTGAAGCCGGGGAAAGGTTAGGCTTTCTTCCAGGCGACCTTGCTCAGAAAGTAGACCCGTACTTAAGGCCTTTGTATGATGCCTTATACGACTTAGCAGGCTACGATAATGTTACAAAACTTTTTGAAAAAGGAATTCTTGAGGTAGCTCCTTTGGCTTATATGAGAGGAAGAACCCTAAATCAAAGTTTTATTATTTTAGACGAGGCCCAAAATACAACGCCGGAACAAATGAAAATGTTTCTTACAAGAATAGGTTTTGGAACTAAAGCAGTAGTTACAGGGGATGTTACTCAAATAGATTTAGCTAAAAACCAAAAAAGTGGTTTGATTGAAATCCAAAAAATTCTAAAAAATATTAAAGGCATTACATTTAGTCAATTTAAATCTGAAGACGTTGTACGTCACCCGCTTGTTAAAAAAATTGTAAATGCATATGAAAAATACCAAGAGCAAGATAGTTGAGCATATGTATGAACCATAACATTACGATACAAGATACCATTCATCAAAAAAAAATCTTGTCCAAAAAAAATTGCAGTTATTGGCTTTCAGTATTCAAAAAAAATCGCATCACCCTAACTATTAGAATAGTCAGTGAAATTGAATCCAAAGCGCTTAATAATAGGTATAGGAAAATTAATAAGCCCACCAATATTTTATCTTTTCAGATTGAAAGTAACCCGCTCATTGGGGATTTAGTGCTTTGCCATCCAATTATTAAAAAAGAGGCACGTGCCCAAAAGAAAAAAATTAATGACCATTACGCTCATCTACTTATCCATGGATGCCTTCACCTAATGGGTTTTGATCATGAGGATGAGGATGATGCAGTCGCTATGGAGAATAGAGAAAGGCTATTGTTAAAAAAATTAGGTATTAAAAATCCATATAAGTCCAATATAATGAAGGTAGATGAATAAAAAGAAATCAAAATTTGCTCGGAAGATTAGAAATCTTCTTATCAGACCCAAAGACAAAGAGCACCTGGGCGACATTTTAAAACAAGCTTTTGACAAGCATATGCTAGATGCTGACTCCTTGATGATGCTCGAAGGTGTTTTAAACGTTTCAGAGATGCAGGTAAGGGATATTATGATCCCGCGATCTCAAATGGACTTCATTGATATCTCAAAAAAACCTGAAGAATTTATTCCGTTCGTTATTGAAACAGCTCATTCCCGTTTTCCCGTAATAGAAGGTAGCATGAATGATGTGATTGGGATATTGCTTGCCAAAGATTTATTGAATTTTAATGAGAGGCAAGATTTTGAGCTCCGCGATAAATTAAGGCCTGCTATTTTTGTACCTGAATCCAAAAGATTGAATGTTTTGTTAAAAGATTTTAAAAAAAATAGAAATCATATTGCAATCGTTGTAGATGAATATGGTGGCGTTTCAGGAATGGTAACTATTGAGGATGTCCTTGAGCAGATAGTCGGAGATATTGAAGACGAATATGATTATGACGAGACTGAAGACAATATTATCGAAGAGAAATCGGGTAAATTTAGAATAAAGGCTGCCACCGAAATTGAAGACTTTAATGCTTTTTTTGCTACCGAATATGCTGATGAAGATTTTACAACTGTGGGTGGCTTAATTACCAATAAATTTGGCTATCTTCCAGAAAAAAATGAAAAGATAACTTTTGATGGTTTCGATATCACTATTCTAAGAGCTGATAGTAGGCAAATTCACACCCTAATGGTTTACGTAAATCTTCGTCCAGATAAAGCATAGGTTTTATTGAACTTAGTATCTAAATAAACACTCCTATTCTCTTTTAAAGGATGAAAATTATGAAAACAATATTTCTTTTCTTATTAATTTTTTCTAATGCTATATTTGCAGAGCATCATGAAGAAGAACCAGGCATCATTCCTGATGCACTGGTTACCGAAGTTCCAACCCCTTATTGGGAGTTTGTTAACATCATTGGACTGCTTACAACAGAAGAAATTATAAATATTCTTGGTGAGCCAGCAAAAAAGATTGATATTAAAATGAAGTCATCACGTGAAGTGATTGCTAGTACATGGTATTACCACAACCTTAATACAGACGAATCAGGAAACTATTTTCCTACAACCGAGCTTGATATTATAGATGGGTTTGTAGAGGAGGTTGTTTTTATGAATGGGGTTGACGAAGCCGCGGTCATTGAAGGAAAAAAATACGAAGTTAAGAAGCCAGACACCCTGTTTTAATTCTTTCTACTCACTTAAAATACCGATGTACAATTAATGCATGATTAGTTGTACATCAATCTTAAAAAACTACCATGCTTACTCCCTAGCCTTTATCGTTGGCTTAATATCTGTTTTTGGGTTCTCTCCATTTAATTTCTATGCAGTTCCTTTCCTAACAATATTGTTTTTTTTATATCTTCAACAACGCTCACCGTCCAAATATCTATCTAGTATTTTTTTCGGGTTAGGTTTTTTCTTGGGCGGAATACATTGGATATTTATTAGTCTGAATGTCTTTGGGCAGATGCCAATTTTTCTTGCTGCATTTTTAACCTTACTCTTTTGCTTATTCTTATCTTTATTCTTTCTTCCCCTTGCATTTGGAAAACACCATCTTTGGGTTATATTAGTCCCTATCACTTTTACATTGGCAGAGTGGTTAAGAGGCTTTATTTTTACTGGTTTTCCATGGATATCATACGGGTACAGTCAGTTACCCGGGAGCCCGTTGGCTGGTTACTTTGCAATTACTGGTGTTCATGGTGTAACATTTTTAATATTTTTTTCTGCAACGCTTATCTTCACAATCATTTCAAGCTATCGCAACAAGCTTAAGCTCTTATGCTTATTTGGTCTTATTCTTATTTGGTTGGGTGGATACTTTCTTCAACAGATTGAATGGACAAAACCCTTCAAAGAACCTTTTTCAGTAAGCTTACTTCAGGGAAATATTCCCCAAGATAAAAAATGGGATAAGGACCTGATAAATCAAAGCTTAATTAAGTACATTAATTTAATTGAGAGTAGCTCTTCATCGCTTATTATTCTTCCTGAAACATCAATACCCCTGCTTTACCACAACCTTCCTTCCGGTTTTAAAAAAAGATTGAGCGATCATGCTCATAAAAATGAAGGGGATATTATTATTGGGGTCATTGAAAAGCAAGATGGTCACTACTTTAATAGCGCACTTTCTATAGGTCGTAATGGTGAACAACGGTACCAAAAATTTCATCTTGTTCCTTTTGGTGAATTCATACCGTTTAAATTTATTTTAAAATTTATTTATGAAAATTGGTTAAATATTCCTTTTAGCGACTTATCAAGAGGTCCTAATCTGCAAGACCCGTTCCTATTCAATGGAATTAAGCTGGCTATTAATATCTGTTATGAGGATGTTTTTGGTTACGAAATTACCAAACCTCTTCCTAATGCCAACATCTTAGTAAATCTCAGTAATGATGCGTGGTATGGGGAATCAATTGCATCGAAACAACACCTTCAAATCGCTCAAGGTCGTGCACTAGAAACTGGAAGGATGATGCTAAGATCAACAAATACTGGCGCTACCGCAATCATTAGTGCTAAGGGAAGAATACTCAATCAATTGCCGCTTTTTAAGGAAGGTATTTTAAGTGATTATGTTCAACCTTTCGAAGGATCAACCCCATATATTAGATACGGGAATTATCCAATAGTGGGTTTATGTGTATTACTTTTAATTTTTTGTTTTATAAAAAGAAAAAATAGTGGCACTAAGCTTTAATGTGGGTTAAAAAAACAGTAAAATGCATCGTTACCTATCAAATAAAAAACTATGGCAATCACTTTTCAAGAAATTATTATCAAATTACAGGCTTACTGGGCGGATCAAAAATGCGCATTAGTTCAGCCGTATGATATGGAGGTGGGTGCTGGCACCTCACACACCGCGACCTTCTTAAGGTCACTAGGTCCAGAACCATGGAAAGCAGCCTACGTTCAGCCAAGCAGAAGGCCAAAGGATGGAAGGTATGGGGAAAATCCAAACCGTCTACAGCATTATTATCAGTTTCAAGTTGTATTAAAACCATCGCCCGACAATATTGTTGATCTATATTTAAATTCCCTAAAAAGCCTTGGCTTCAATTTAGAAGAAAATGACGTGCGGTTAGTTGAGGATAATTGGGAAAATCCTACCCTGGGTGCATGGGGATTAGGTTGGGAGGTTTGGTTAAATGGTATGGAAGTAACTCAATTTACCTATTTTCAACAAGTTGGCGGGATTCCGTGCAAACCGATAACCGGAGAAATTACTTATGGGTTAGAAAGGCTAGCAATGTACATACAAAAAGTTGATAGCGTTTATGACATCCAGTGGAATGACGACATCACTTACGGCGATGTATTTTTGCAAAATGAAATAGAGCAAAGTACTTATAATTTTGAGCACAGCGACCCTGAATTTTTGCTTCAATCATTTAATGGGTATGAAAAACAAGCAAAATATTTAGTCAAGATGGAGTTGCCCTTACCGGCATATGAGCAGGTATTAAAAGCAGCCCATACCTTCAACCTACTTGATGCAAGAGGTGTGATTGGGGTAACAGAAAGAGCGGAATATATTGGTAAAATTAGAAATATTTCCAGAGATGTTGCTAAGTCATACCTGGACAGCAGGATGCAATTAGGATTTCCGTTAGCCAACCCGGAGCATGCGAATGAAATAATTAAGGCTATAAAGAATAATGCAAAAAAATAATTTATTAATAGAAATTCTTACCGAAGAACTGCCTCCGCTTTCACAGAAGGAATTAGGTGAAGCATTTGCAAAGAGCATTACCCAATCCATCCTTGACCTTAAGCTAATAGAAACACTTGATTACGAAACATTCTCCACTCCACGAAGAATTGGGGTATTAGTTAAACAAGTCCTTTTATGTGGGGAAACCCAAAAGAAAAAAATTAAACTAATGCCAGCTAAAGTTGGCTTTAATGATGAAAATAAGCCTACCGATGCATTGATCAAGAAACTTGCCTCGCTAGGTGAGAATGCATCAGCAACCAATAATATAGAGCTGGTTGAGGAAAATGGTCAATCAAACATATATCTAGAGAAAAGTTTTGTGGGTAAAAATCTAAATGAAGAATTGTCTGCAATTATTAACTATAGTCTAACGAATTTACCAATAAAAAAACTGATGAGCTATCAGCTAAATGATGGGTGGACAACCGTTAACTTTGTGAGGCCGGTGAAAAACATTCTAGCAGTCCATGGGAATAGACTGGTCGAGTTGGAATGCATGGGCTTAAAATCAGTGGCTTATACCTATGGCCATAGGTTTCAATCAATGCATGATGTTATTCAAATAAAGGATGCGGACTTATACGAAAACATTATGCTAAGTGAAGGTGGCGTAATAGTATGCTTTAACAAAAGAAAAGATAAAATTAAAAATGACTTAAATGCTGCAGTAAAAAAAATTGGTAGTAAATTTCATGCTATTCAAGATGAAAAATTGCTTGAAGAAGTAACGTCATTAGTTGAGATGCCAAATATTTTAATTGGCAGGTTTGAAAACCAATATCTAAATGTCCCTCAAGAGTGCTTAATACTAACAATGCAGTCCAACCAAAAATATTTTCCCATACTTAATGATGAAGGGGAATTAACCAACTCCTTTGTCATAGTTTCAAACATACACCCAAAAAACACACAGAACATCGTAGAAGGAAATGAAAAAGTTATTAGGCCCAGACTTGCAGATGCAGAATTTTTTTACAAAAAAGACAAAGCTAATACATTAAAAAAATATTCTAAAAACCTAAGATCCATTACCTATCACAATAAATTAGGCACACAACATGACAGAGCTTTAAGAGTTGCAAAATTGATGGAATTTATATCAAAAAAATTACATGTAGATGATAATGTAAATTTTGAAAATCTAGCGCTGCATGCAAAAGCAGACCTGCTAAGCCTTATGGTTGGTGAATTTCCTGAACTACAAGGGGTCATCGGAAGGTATTATGCATTAGAAGAAAATCACAGCGACACTTTCGCCAATGCTATTGAGGATCACTATAAGCCAAAATTCTCTGGGGACAAGCTTCCTAAAGATCAGCTGGGGGACATGCTTGCCATAGCAGATAAGATTGAAACATTAATTAGTCTTTTCTCTATTGGAGAAAAACCAACAGGAGTAAAAGACCCTTTTGCGCTTAGAAGAAATGCAATTGGCCTTATTAGAATTTTAGCAGAAAAAAATATTTCCCTAGACCTGAATGAAATTTTGAACACTTTCTACCCAAGCTCTAATTCAAATAATTTAAATGAATTGAAGGTATTTATTCAAGAACGACTCATTAATTATTTAAAAGATAAGGATTATACTTCTCAACAAGTTGAAGCGGTAGCTGGTGAGATGCCAAATAACTTAAATAATATTCTTGAAAGAATAGATGCTGTTAAAACTTTTTCTGAATTTAATGAGTCAAAAAACTTAGCTTCTGCAAATAAAAGGGTGGTAAATATTCTGAGGAAATATAATTCAAATAACAATGAAGCTATAAATACATCACTTCTCATAGAGCCAGAAGAAAAAGTTCTCTTTAAATCGTTAAATGAGACTAGCAAGCTTATAAGTGAGTTCATAAAAGCAGATAACTATGTCCAAGCATTAACGATGCTGATAAAGCTTAAAGAGCCAATTGATTTATTTTTTGACAAGATTATGGTAAATGCCGACGACGATGCAATTAAAGTGAATCGGCATAATTTACTGATACAGCTCCATAAAGAGATGAATTGCGTTGCAGACATCTCTAAGCTATCCAACCAATGAAGCTTGTAATATTAGATCGCGATGGAGTCATCAATCAAGATAGTGCTAACTACATAAAAAGTCCTAATGAATGGATTCCAATACCTAATAGTCTGGAAGCGATTTCCCTGTTAAATCAAAATGGATATTCTGTTGTGATAGCTACTAATCAATCAGGGGTTGGGAGAGGGCTTTATGGTATTGAAGAGCTTAATAACATTCATTCAAAAATGTTAAAAATGCTTGCTGAACTTGGTGGGTCAATTGATGCAATATTTTATTGTACCCACACAGACGAAGATCATTGCAGTTGTCGCAAACCAAAACCAGGAATGCTTATGGAAATAAAAAATAGGTTTTCAGTTTCATTTGAGAGTATCTGTGGGGTTGGAGATTCATTAAGAGATTTACAAGCCTATGAACAAGTTGGCATGCAACCTATTCTAGTTAAAACTGGAAATGGTGAAAAGACCTTTTTGGAAAATAAGTACCCTAAGACCTCCTTAGTTTTTGAAGATCTTTTTGAGGCAGCCACAAAGATTATTGAGGGACATAAATGATCGTAGTAATTCGATCCTTGATTTTTCAGCTCGGAATGTTGTTATTTACAGTTCCATTTACCTTTTTAGCTACAAGCACAATCTTTTTTACTCCCGTCAATAGAAATAAATTTATATCCCTGTGGGCCAAAGCGATGTTGCTATGGCTTAAATTTACTTGCAATTTATCATTCACGGTTTTAGGGACTGAAAATATTCCCAGATCCCCTTGTATTATTTTCTCCAAACATCAATCTGCTTGGGAAACATTAGCTTTGCAAAAAATTTTTCCTCCTCAAGTTTGGGTTCTAAAAAGAGAATTATTATGGCTCCCTTTTTTTGGGTGGGGATTAGCAATGACTTCACCAATAGCCATAAATAGACGAGCAGGGAGGAGATCATTAGATCAGATACTCAGTCAAGGCATAGATCGAATTAAAAAAGGTTTTTTTGTAGTAATATTTCCAGAAGGAACTAGGTCAAAACCTTTAGAGAGTGGAAAGTATCATATAGGAGGCGCTTGGCTTGCTACACAATCAAAATTAGATGTTATTCCAGTAGCTCATAATGCTGGGTTCTATTGGTCAAAAAATTCTTTTATTAAAAAACCAGGTGTAATTAAAGTTATTATTGGTAAACCAATAAAATCCGAAGGCTTAAAGGCTGATCAATTAAACGGTGTTGCAAAAAAATGGATTGAAGAAACAATGCTTAAAATAAATGTTTAATTTTAGCGCAACTGAATCGGTAACATTAAGTAATGGTGAAACAATTCACTATCTACTTAAAAGACGACAAAGACGCTCATTAGGTCTAAAGGTTACTTTTGATGGTCTTGTTGTTCATGCACCTTTTCTAATGAGTAAAAATAAAATAAATGCATTGTTGTTAAATAAAACCAAATGGTTGTTATCGAAAATCCGCTCCATCGAACCAAGCCCACCCTCTTTCAGTATTTCCAATAATGAAACCTTTGAATTGCTAGGCTGCGAAATTTCTATTAAGACTAAGATCGGATCAATAAGAATAATTAATATATCAAGCAATATCTGCTCTATAACATACAAAGAGAATGATAGTGATGCGCAGGTTAAACAATTTTTTCATAGATGGCTTAAGCAATATGCTTTAGATTTTTTTTCAGAAAGGGTGCAATTTTATTGTAAAAAAAATGGGTTCACGAGTGGAAAAGTGTTTATCTCTAACGCTAAAACCAGATGGGGTACATGCAACAGTAAAACTGATATACGATTAAACTGGAGGCTAATTCAAGCTCCTTTAGATGTAATTGATTATGTGATTTGTCACGAGCTATCTCATACAAGATTCATGAATCATTCTCACCAGTTCTGGCACCTAGTTTCTTCTGTATGCCCTAACTACAAAGTCTCAGAGACTTACTTAAAAAATCAAGGACTTAGTCTTTACAGATTAGATTGAGATTAGATGCTGTATGTCTTCAATAATACTTTCAACTTTTGAGCCGTAGGGGTGCCTAACCCTTATCTTTCCGTCTTTGTCAATAATGTAAATCCCAGAAGAATGGTCGATAGTGTATGAGTCTCCCTCGCCTACTTTCATGTGAAAAATCTTATATTGACTTGCTACCCTATTAATATCCTCTTGCGAGCCTGTCAGTCCAATAAAACTTTTATCAAACGAAGGTACATAGCTATTTAGAAGGCTTTGGTTGTCTCTTTCAGGATCTAAGGTAATAAATATAACTTGAAGCTTATCGCTCTGCTTACCAAGACTTTCTTTAATAAATTTTAATTCCTGCATAGAGGTAGGGCAAATATCAGGGCAATGTGTAAATCCAAAAAAGATAGCAACGACAGACCCTTTAAAATCAGTAATTTTTTTTATTTCACCGGTATGGGATAAAAGTTCGAAGCTGGAATTTAGATTGGCATTTGATATATCCGAGCCATTGAACTTAAATTCTGCATTTTTAGCACAGGATACTAATATCAAAGAAAAGATAATAAAAAAAATATTTTTAATCATAGATGTTCCTCTAAAGGTCAAATCATTTTATCATGCTATCTTATGTCAATAAGAACGTATAAGCGTTCAATTTAAAAGGATCAATTTAATGGCTATACCTAGCTCAATGGAAGATAGAGATGGTTTAATATGGTATGACGACAAACTAGTGCCATGGAGAGAGGCAAAGACCCACGTTTTAACCCATACACTTCACTACGGCCTTGGAGTCTTTGAGGGTGTGAGAGCATATGAAGCTAAAGATGGTACAGCTATTTTTAGATTGCATGATCATACAGAACGGCTCTTTAATTCAGCTCATATTGTTGGTATGAAGATGCCTTTTTCCAAAAATATAATCAACGATGCTCATAAGAAGTCGGTAAAGGAAAATAATCTCAAATCTGGTTACATTAGACCTATGGCTTTTTATGGTTCAGAGGCTATGGGCATATCAGCAACCACTCTTTCAACACACGTTATTGTTGCCGCATGGAGCTGGGGTGCATATATGGGTCAAGAGGCAATTGATAAAGGGATAAATGTAAAAACTTCATCCTTCTCAAGGCATCACGTAAACGTAACAATGTGTAAAGCCAAAGCCAATGGTAACTATATGAACTCAATACTTGCTCATCAAGAAGCAACTGCTGATGGCTACCAAGAGGCGCTTATGTTAGATACTCAAGGCTATGTTTGTGAGGGGTCAGGGGAGAATATTTTTATAGTCAAAAAAGGCAAGCTCTACACGCCAACACTTTCAAGTGCTCTTGAGGGCATTACACGAGATACAGTAATAACAATTGCTAAAGATTTAGGTATCGATGTAATTGAAAAAAGCATTACTCGGGACGAGGTTTACACGGCAGATGAAGCTTTCTTTACTGGAACAGCGGCAGAGGTAACACCTATAAAACAATTAGATCGAAGAAATATCGGCTCTGGGAGTAAAGGTGAGATTACCGATAAGATTCAGAGTATTTACTTTGATATTGTCTTTGGAAGAAATGAAAAGTACAAAAAGTGGTTAAGTTATATTGATTAAAAAAACTCGAAAAACTATTCTAATTAAAAAAAATGAATTACCTGCTTTTTGCCCGCCAAAAAACAAAGATTCTTGGGCTATGCACCCAAGAGTTTTTATTGATCTAGAACAAAATAAAGAGGCTAATTGTCCTTATTGTGGAGCATCATACGCAATTATAGACTAGTAAATGACCTGCTAAATATAAAGCTATTTTTCATACTAGGTACTAGCAATTCAATTGATCCATTAATATCATTACCATTTGAATAAACCAAAGGGCTCGAAGGTGAGCTCTCTAGGCTAGCTAGATTTTTTTCCTTAAGTATGCGCTCAACATGAAGAGCAACGGCTAATCCAGTATCAATAACTGATACCATGCCAGAAAAGTAATCCTCTACAATTTTTTTAATAAAAACATAATGTGTACACCCCAAAACAATTACGTCTACCTTATTGTTCTTTAAAGGCAATAAATATGAGTGTATTAATCTTTTGATTAGATCGGAGTGTATTTCACCTTTCTCAATAAGCTCCACTAAACCTGCGCATGGCTGAACATAGAAAATAGCTTCGCCCTCGTAATTCTCTAACAGCGCTATAAATTTAGCACTTTTAAGTGTTCCTTCGGTAGCAAGGATACCGATTTTTTTCTTTTTGCTAGCAGAAATTGCAGGCTTGACTGCAGGCTCCATACCAACAATAGGTAGACAATATTTTTCTCTTAACTCATGAATGCATGCCGCCGTTGCCGTGTTGCATGCAACAACAAGCAACTTAATATTATGGTGTTGAGTAAGGAAGTCGGTAATAATAAACGCCCTTCTTTTAATGTCTGAAGAGGTCATTTGTCCGTATGGTGCGTATTTCGAGTCAGCAACATATATAAGCCTTTCATTTGGCAACACGTGCTGCAACCTCTCTAGAACCGATAGACCGCCAACGCCGGAATCAAAAATACCAATGGATGGAATGTTTTTCATATTTATATAAAGTTTTATAAATGGCTTACCAAAAGCTTTAATGTACAATATCTTAAAGGAAAATTATGGCAAATAGATTAACACATATTTATACCAAGACAGGGGATGCAGGGAAAACTGGTCTTGGCGACGGGTCAAGAGTAGAGAAATTTAATGCGCGTATTGATGGGTTAGGAAGTATTGATGAATTAAACTCTATTTTAGGAATTATTCTTACAGAAGATATTGATACTAAACTCAAAGACACACTTATTAGAATTCAGCACCATTTATTTGATATTGGAGGGGAACTCTCAATACCAAACCATATTAAGATTGTTGCTGAAAAAGTAATATTCTTAGAAGGTCATATTGATGAAATGAATGCTGTCCTTTCTCCCCTAAAAGAATTTATTCTTCCTGGTGGATCGAAGGCTGCAGCAGTTTGTCATCATGCACGGACAGTATGCAGAAGGGTCGAGCGAATATTATTCAAACTCAAGGAAACAGATAAAATTAATGATATTTCATTGCAATATATTAATCGCTTATCCGACTTCCTGTTTGTTTTTGCAAGGTACATTAATCATTCTAAAAAAATTAATGATATTTACTGGCAAAAAAATATTTAATACTACTTCATGAAAAGTAATTTTATCGAAGCCGTTAAGTGCGGTGTTAAATCGCTATTTAGCTCCCAAAAAATTGATGAGAGCAAAATATCTAAACATGCGATTGAAATCATAAAAGTTCTTCAAAAGAACAATTATGAGGCTTATATCGTCGGCGGAGCAATTCGAGATATTTTGATGGACAAAAATCCAAAAGATTTTGATATTGCGACCAACGCAACCCCTGAACAAATAAGGCATTTATTTCGAAGGTCTCGAATAATTGGTAGGAGGTTTAAGCTGGTCCATGTTATAGATGGACGAGATATTATAGAAGTCTCAACATTTCGAGCGCAACCCCACAATAAAGAAGTCATGTCTAATGGAGTAACAAAGGATAATGAGTATGGCACGTTAAAAGAAGATGCCGAGAGAAGAGACTTTACTTGCAATTCTATTTATTATAATCCTGCAACAAGAAAAGTGATTGACTTTTATGGTGGTGTAAAAGATATAAAAGAAAAAAAATTATCAATGATCGGTGATCCAAAAATAAGGTTTGATGAAGATCCTGTAAGAATACTCAGAGCTATTAGGTTTTCTGCAAAGCTAAATTTAAAAATAGATAAAAATATTATAGAAGCGATAGAGTCAAAAAAGACTCAGCTCCAATCGATACCTTACTCAAGGTTATTTGACGAGATTATGAAGTTATTTCTTACTGGGCATGCTTTGCAAAGCATAGATCTATTTAATAAATTCAACCTTTCGAACTATTATTTTCCTTCTTTTAAGTCAACAGATCCGAAAACTCAATCCTTTTTATTAAAAGGTCTTAGTGATACGGATATGAGAATTCATAGCAATAAGTCAGTTAATCCTGGCTTCCTTTTATCAGTCTTTTTATGGAAAGAAGTTAAGGAGGTTTGGGGGAAAAGGAACAAAACATCAATTAATTCAACAGTAGCTCTTAATGATGCAATTGAATATGTTCTAGAAAAACAATCTAAAATATTCCCTATTCAAAAAAGATTTGGCGTCACTATGAGCGAAATTTGGAGATTGCAACCAAGGTTTGGTAAGCTGCACCCTAAGCGTATTTATCGTTTACTAGGTCATCCTCGCTTCAGGGCAGCCTATGACTTTATGTTGCTAAGAGATTATCATGGGGAAGTTGAGCCAGGACTCTGTGGGTGGTGGACAAATTTTATAGCAGCAGATGAAAAAACTAAAGGCGTATTGTTACAAAATATTAAGCTTAAATGAAAAATATATTTATTGGGATAGGAAGTAATTTAATTGACCCAAAAAAACAGGTTCTTGACGCTATAAATAAAATTAGTACAATCGATGGGGTTGAGATTCTAAGCCAATCAAGCCTGTATGAAACAGCGCCAGTAGGGATCCTAGACCAGCCTAACTTTATTAACGCAGCTATTAAAATTTGTTTTGATGGTAGTCCTCATAAATTGCTTAACCATTTATTAGAAATAGAAGGCTTGTTCGGTAGGATTAGAAAAGAAAAAAATGGTCCTAGAACGCTCGATTTAGATATATTATTATTTAATAAAACTAAAATTGCGGAAGATGATTTAATGATCCCTCACCCACGAATGCATCAAAGACTTTTTGTCTTGCTTCCGCTTCAAGAGATTGCCCCAAATATTGATATTGGCGAACATGGTTCAATTAATGATTTAATACATAAGGCTCCTAAAGATATTGTGGAAAAAATATTCTAATGAATATTTTTAATAAATACCCCTATATTGTCGTTGAGGGTCCAATAGGCTCAGGAAAATCGACATTAGCTAGGCTTCTGGCAAGCCAATTCCATGCAAATATGTTTTCAGAGAAGGCCGAAAGAAACCCTTTTCTTCCTAAATTCTATGAAGACATGAAACATTACGCGCTACCGACACAGCTATTCTTTCTTTTTCAACGGGCTAATCAAATTAATGAGCTTAAACAGCAGGATTTTTTTAGGAATGGGGTAGTTGCAGATTTTTTCTTGCAAAAAGATCCTATTTTTGCTCGACTAAATCTTGATAATGAGGAATTTAAGCTTTACGATCAAATATATAAACATCTTGAGATTAAGGCGCCAACTCCTGACCTGGTTATTTATCTTCAAACACCGGTTGATCTCCTAAGAGCAAGAGTTGAGAAGCGGAATATAGGGTATGAACAAAAGATCTCTACAGAGTACCTTGAAAGAATAGCTGAATCATATAGTAGCTATTTTCATAATGACCATAATTCAAACGTACTAATTGTAAACAATGAAAGCTTAGATATTCTTAAAGATAAATCTTCATTAAATATGCTAATTGAAAGAATCTTGTCAATTTCTAGTATCAGAGAATACTTTAATCCCAAGCTCACCTAAAATGAATCGCATCGAAAAATTACAATCAAAAAAGAAGATTACTATTATCACTTGCTATGACGCAAGCTTTGCAGGATGGCTCGAAAAAAATAAATGTGATGCTTTGCTAGTTGGTGACTCGCTAGGTATCTATGTCAAAGGAGAAATCTCTACTAAGACAGTGTTATTAGATGAGCTGCTTTACCACACAAAGGCAGTCAAGTCTGGGGCCAAATCTATCCCGATTATTTCAGACATGCCTTACGGTACTTTCAATACAAAACGAATGGCGCTGCAAAATGCGTCCAAAATAATTGATGCGGGTGCTGATATGGTAAAAATTGAAGGTGATATAGAGATTTATCCAATCATTGATCATCTGACCGAACATGGCATAAGAGTATGCGGACATATAGGTTTCACACCTCAAACCATAGATAAGCCCAAAAAACATTACGATCCAAAGGCTTTTCTAGCTAAGGCAAAAAGTATTGAGGCATGTGGTGCAAGCATGATTGTTTTGTCTATGATGGGTGAAAGAGTGGATGCCCTTATAACTAAAAATTTAAATATACCAACCATTAGCTTCCGGTCATCAGACAGTTGTGACGGCTGTGTTGAAATTCTTCATGATCTTCTGGGGATATCTAGCAATTCCTATGTCTTTAAAAGGAATGGGATAAAAAAGCATAATGATTCTTCCGAAGCACTTGTCCAAAAATTTTTAAAAAAGGTCTAGTTTTGAGTTTACTCTTATGCACTTTATCCAGTCTATAGAGTCATTAAAAACCGTCAGCAAAGCCAATAACCATATTGCTTTTGTTCCAACTATGGGGAATCTTCACAAAGGGCATCTTGCTCTTATTGAAAAAGCCAAATCATTATCTAAGGATGTTGTGGTTTCAATTTTTATTAATCCTACTCAATTTAATTCTAAGCAAGATTTTGAGACATACCCAAAGACTTTACAACAAGATAAAAGCCTACTAGAACCTTTCTTTGATGATCGGTTTATAGTGTTCTCTCCCAAGGACAGTGAAATACTTTCTCACAAAACATTCACAGAATATGATTTGCCTAAAGCGGCAGATGATCTATGCGGAAAGTATAGACCCGGGCATTTTAACGGCGTTATTCAAATAATTGATATTTTCTTTGATCTAATTAAGCCCCAATATGCTATTTTTGGTAAAAAGGACTATCAACAACTTTTTCTTATTAGAGATTTTGCAAATAATAAATACCGCAGCATAAAAATTGTTGGGCAAGATACCGTTAGATCTGAAGCCTTATTAGCCTTAAGCTCGCGTAACAACCTTCTGGGAGCAAAATATCTATGCAAGGCTAATGAATTATTTTTTGCTCTCCAAGAGCTTGTCGAGATGGTAAAATTGACAAGAAGCCATAAGCAGGCAGTAGCTAAAATCAAAAGTTCGTTAAGCCAAAATGGTTGGGTGGTTGAGTACGTAGCTATTCGAAGGCGGCGTGACCTAAAAGAGCCCTCAGAGACGGACAAGTCATTGGTTGCTTTGGTAGCTGCAAGGCTTAATAATATCCGGCTAATTGATAATATAGAATTTTGCATAGATTGATTGAACTGACTATAATAGTGACGATAAATTTTTTGGGATTACAATACAAATAATGCAAAGAAAAATGCTTAAATCAAAACTTCACCGTGTGACCGTTACTCATTCAGAGCTTGAGTATGAAGGTTCGTGCGCCATTGATATTGAATTGTTAAAAGCCGCCAACATTAAAGAGTATGAGCAAATTTCAATTTATAACATAACAAATGGTGAGCGATTTACTACTTATGCGATTTCGGCAGAAGGTAGTTCAGGAATTATATCAATTAATGGTGCGGCGGCTCATAAAGCTAACCCAGGTGATATGCTCATTATTGCAACTTATGCTGACTACACTGAAATAGAATTAAACCAATATAAGCCTTTACTGGTCTATGTTGATGGTAACAATAAGGTTACTATCAGCAAAAACTCTATCGCCATGCAAGCTGCTTGATTTGATCTCAGTTTCCAATATAAAAAAAAATATTATTGATGCTTTAGAGGATATTAAAGCCTTCGATATTGTTTCACTTGATGTTCGTAAACTCACGTCTATTGCTGATTATATGATTATTGCTAGTGCTAGCTCCTCTAGACAGACCAAGGCTCTCGCGAACAACGTTCAGGATAGGATGAAGGAAATTAATGTTGGTGTAGTAGGAATGGAAGGAGAATCTGAAGGGGACTGGGTTTTGGTTGATGTTGGAGACGTAGTGGTTCATATCATGACACCGACTACGAGAGCATATTACAATTTAGAAGAATTGTGGTCTAAAGCATAATTCCTGTTTGCCTTGCTCAAAATAAAAATTATTTCCATAGGAAACAAGTCTGACAAGGTTGTTAATACCCTCATTAATGATTACGCGAAAAAAATCGGCGGTATTTTCCAGTTGGAATGGATACAATTAAAGTCAGAAAGAAAATTTGACTCAGCTGATAAGAAAAAAAAATTGGAAGCCGAAAAAATAAAACTCCATATAGGCTCTTCTTATATTATTGCATTGGATGAGCATGGTGAAATGCTTACATCAAAGGAGTTTGCATTAAAGATCTCACAATGGTCTCAGCATTACTCTTGCATTACATTTATTATAGGAGGGGCTGACGGGCTTGATCAAAGCATTTTAAAGCTGGCAAACTTTATAATAAGCTTTTCCTCTATGACGCTTCCGCATCAACTGGTAAAAATATTTATTGCTGAGCAGCTTTACAGAGCTTCGTCCATCTTGAGCAATCACCCTTACCATCGTGAATAAGCAATTTAAGAATAGTTTAATGTGGTTCCGAAGGGACCTCAGACTTCATGACAATGCCGCCTTACATAGTGCTCTGTCTCAATCTGACAATGTTTTCTGTGTATTTATATTTGATATAAATATTTTAGATAATTTAAAATCAAAAGAAGATCAACGCATCGAGTTTATATGGGAGGCATTAAAGGAAATGAAGACTTCATTAAACTCAATAAAATCTGACATTATTGTAATGCATGCTAATCCCATGGAAGCTATTCCAGCTATCCTAAATAAATACAATTGTGAGGCCTTATTTTTTAACAAGGATTATGAGTCCTATGCGGCCAAAAGAGATGGTGACGTAATGGGGTGTGTAAGTAAATTAGGTGTTGAATCTTACCAGTTTAAAGATACTGTTTTATTTGAAGAAAAAGAAATTTTATCTCAGTCCGATAAACCCTATACCGTATTTTCTCCTTATAAAAACAATCATCTAAATAGGCTATACCAAGATGGGATAATACAACATGACTGTGAAAGTAATAAAAAAAAATTTGCTGTTGTTGAAGCAGAGGAAATACCTTCCCTAGAAAGCCTGGGATTTAAAAAAACTAATTTAGATCGCTTAAAGATACCAACAGGCTCATCAGGTGGAAAATATTTACTGCTTGATTTTGAAAAAAGAATTGATCATTACAAGCAAAGAAGAGATTATCCTGGAAAAAAAGGGGTTTCCTATCTGTCCGTGCATAATCGCTTTGGAACTATTTCTATTCGTGAGCAAGCTCTAATTGCTATGAATAAGCAATCAGAGGGTTCTTTGGTATGGCTCAATGAGTTGGTTTGGCGAGACTTTTACTTTCAAATACTATCGAACTTTCCGTATATTAATGATGGGGCAAGTTTTAAGCCGCAATTCGATCAAATACCTTTTGAAAATAATCTTCAATTCTTTGAGGCCTGGAAAAGTGGGCAGACAGGTTTCCCAATTATCGACGCTGCCATGCACCAGTTAAACCAAACGGGGTTTATGCATAATCGCTTAAGAATGATCGTGGCATCTTTTTTGGTCAAAGATTTACTAGTAGATTGGCGCTGGGGTGAGGCATATTTTTCTGAAAAACTGATTGATTTTGATTTTTCGGCCAATAATGGTGGTTGGCAGTGGGCAGCCTCGACTGGCTGCGATGCTCAGCCATGGTTTAGGATATTCAATCCCCTGCTACAATCTGAAAAATTTGATCCAGAGGGTCTATTCATAAAAAAATACCTACCTCAGCTCAAACCTCTCGATTCTAAGCAGATTCATCGTCCGCATTTTTTTTATGAAAAAGACCCGGATACATTTAAAGTTAATTTAGGGAAAGACTATCCGTTTCCCATTGTAGACCACGCAATACAGAGAAAAAAAGCTCTGCTAATGTACCAGGCAACCTAAAGTAGCAAAAAAACAACAAACCGTTTAATGTCAAAGTGATATGCATTAAATTGTTTGGTAAATAAGCAACATTCATGGATAATTGCAGAATATATGAATAAAATCAAAACCCTAATCGTACTGGCTTTGTTGCTTTCCTTGTTTGGATGTGCAACGCAACAGAATATTGACCCTCTTGAAGGAATGAATCGTTCCATTTATGGTTTTAATGAAGTGGTTGATAATTCCATTATGAAGCCGGTATCACAAGGATATAAAGCCGTCATGCCTGATCCAGCAGTAAAAGGAATAAATAACTTCTTTAACAATATCAGAGACTTCATTACGGTAATTAACGATGTCCTTCAGCTTAAAGTCGAGCATGCTGCTAATGATGCTGGCCGTGTTCTAGTCAATACTACAGTTGGTTTATTAGGCTTTATTGATGTTCACACTATGTCTGGTGGAGAACGTAGGAAAGAAGATTTTGGGCAGACTTTAGCATTTTATGGCTGGAGTAATAGCGCTTACCTAGTGCTTCCATTTGTTGGCCCATCAACAGTTCGAGATGCATCAGGATTGGTGGTTGACACGCTATTTCTTGATCCAATCACTTACATCGATAACGTAAGATTAAGAAACCAAATTCGAATACTTCAATTTGTTGATGCGCGAGCGGAATTGCTCAATACATCTGCTATTCTTGACCAAGCTGCACTTGATCCCTACACTTTTCAACGAGATGCTTACCTTCAATACCGAGAGAAGTTAATCAATGATGGGAATGTCGACTTAATCGACTATAAGAGTTCTGCTGAAAATGCTTTCGAGCCATATGAGGAGGACGCAAAACCTACTGATGTGACTGACGTAAGTGATGATATTATTATCGGGCAGCTTGATCTGTCTTCTCAAGAATAAGTAACTTCTACTTGTTCGACCCCACTGTCATCCCCTGAATAAGAATAGAGCCTGTGTACTTAGAGCTATTTGTATACCTGTCAGTAGCAACGGCCTCAATATTTAATAACATGTCTTTAATGTTGGATGCAATAGTAATCTCCTCCACGGCAAATTGCACCTCACCATTCTCTACCCACAAGCCTGCAGCGCCTCGTGAATAGTCTCCTGTGACCATATTTAATCCGTGCCCAAGAAGCTCGGTTACAATTAACCCTCTACCCATTTTTTTGACTAACTCCGTGAAACTTACTCCAGAATCTTTAATGATTAAATTATGAGACCCTCCGGCATTTCCTGTAGTTTCCATATTAAGGCGTCTTGCTGAGTAAGATGACAGGAAATAACCTAGCATTACCCCCTTATCAACTACCGTTCTTTTGTTTACCGCTACGCCCTCATCATCAAAGTAAGTGCTTGCATTGCCTCGTAAAAGAAAAGGATCTTCTTCAATAGTAATAGCCGCTGAGGCTACCTGTGTGTTGATAGAGTTCATTAGAAATGAGTTTTCTCTGTATAAATTACCTCCAGATACTGCTGATACAAGAGCAGAAATGATTGAGGTTGCGATAGGGGCTTCAAAAATAACAGGGTAAATGCCTGTATCTATTTTTTGGGGGTTTAATCTCATTAAGGTTCTCGATGCAGCATCCTCGCCTACCTCCTTAGTGCTTTTTAAATCAGCAAAGGCTCGTACGGATGAATAAGAACTATCTCTCTGCATAGAGCTTCCCACCCCCCCTAAAACCGAACAGCTAAGTGAATAGCGTGATGACGGGAATCCGCCAACAAAGCCGTTAGAATTAGCGTAGGAGAATAGTGATTCTGAGCAATTTATCTGTGCACCCTCAGAATTATTAATTTTGTCACTAAAATCTAATGCATAACCTTCGCATGCTACCGCATTATCAATCAAGAACTGTTCAGTGGCATCAAAGGCATGATGAAGCTCTAGATCCTTGGTAATTTTCGAGTATAAATGAGCTTCTGCTAATCCAAATGCCTTGTCTTCAGCTGTATATTTTGCTATTTGGCACGCAGCCAATACGCAATCCTTAATTGCAGGTAAATTAAAATCCGAAGTCGACGCAATACCCCTTCTACAGCCAATATAAACAGTCACTGTTAGGGCCTTGTCATTATGAAGCTCGATAGTTTCTAGCTTAGACAGTCTTACCGAAATGCTCTTTCCAGAGGCCACACTAACCTCAACCTCAGAACTGGTAGCGCCATTTTTAGTGGCTATATCATTTGTGAAGTCAGCAATATCTAACAATGATTGGTTTGAATATTTCAGGATCTTAATTGACATAATAATTACATAAATATAAAAACTGATATCATACAGAAACTTATGGATAAAAATGTATTACAAACACAATTGGCCGATGACGAAATAGAAATCATCAGTAAAACCGAATTAAAAAAAGACTCAAAAAAAGTACAAGCCTTTGGAAAATCTATCGGTGACTTAAGTTTTGATCAAATAAAATCTTTTGATCTTCCCGAGGCTATCCTTAATGCTATCAAAGAATATAAGTCACTAAAATCAAATGCAGCAAAAAATCGACAAGTGCAATATTTAGGTAAACTGCTTCGTGAAATTGATCTCACAAGTGCATACCAAACAATGGATCAATTAAAAAATGGCTCTCAGATTGAGATACGTAAAAATCATATCGTAGAAGAGTGGAGAGATCGATTAATACGAGATAAGGATGCACTCACCGAGCTTATCCATAAATTTCCTGATATTGACAGGCAGCTAATAAGGCAGCTTATACAAAACACTATTAAAGAGCGGGAAAACTCAAAGCCTCCGAAATTCTATCGTCAGATTTTTCAGTACCTAAAAGAGCACATAGTTTAACTATAGGTTAACTGTTACCGTTTCTTGCTTTCCATTTCTTACGTAATCAACGACGACAGCCTTTCCCTTACTTTTTCTTATAACCTTAATTAAATCGTCTGGCGTGTTCACTGTGACTTTATCGATTTTAACAATACTATCATTTCTTAATATCCCGGCTTGTGCCGCTGGCGAACCTTTGATGACCGCAATCACCAATGCTCCCGCAACTTCAGACTGTCTGTCGCCTTTGCTTATTTTGATAAAATGAGTTCCAAATGTTGGCTTAGGAAGCTTTACCCAGTACGTTGCTTTAAATGTATAGAGCGCATTAGAATCAGCCAAATCTTCCTCCGTGATTTCTATCTCAGCAAGCTCGCCTTTTTTCTCAATTTTTTGCTTTGCTAATACCTTATCTCTAGCTTTTTTTATGGCCGAGGCACGTGTATTTTCATTAACCTGCCTATCGTAAAGCAAGATCATATCTGCCTTAATTTTTTGACCATGCTCTCTCGCAACCTCAGGAGAAAGATTAGTGCTTCCAAAACCACTAAAACCCATTAAATCATAACCATCTTCCAACATTTTAATATTGTCTGTTTTTTCTTCCCATCCACGCATGATCTTTGTTTCTAGATTTTTTTCAAAAGACTGAAAATCTGTTGGGCTTTGTCTCTGAAAATTCTTTTCAAATAAATTTTCTTCCGCCAATAATGCGGTACTAAAAATAAATAGTATTGAGCTAAAGGTAATGGTGAGATATTTATGCATAAGATGGCCTTTAAGAAATGGTAATATATTTAATTGTTTTAATACGACACAAGCATGACAAATAAATTCATTAAAATTGGTTTAATTTCTATTAGCGATAGAGCCAGTCAAGGTATCTACAAAGACCTAGGCATTCCTTCACTCAAGGAGTGGCTAAGTTCTGCGCTTATTAGTTCTTTTGAAGCCGAAGAGCATATCATCCCTGATGAGTTTTCAATCATCCAATCTACATTACAGGATCTCACTGATAACAGTCATTGTGATCTTATTCTTACGACAGGAGGTACAGGACCTGCTTTGAGAGATATCACCCCAGATGCCACGCTAAGTATTGCGGATAAGGAGCTTCCTGGGTTTGGGGAACAGATGCGGCAAATTAGCCTTCATTTTGTACCCACTGCAATACTGTCTAGACAAGTGGCGGTTATCAGGAAAAGCACTCTTATTATTAATCTTCCAGGCCAGCCAAAGGCCATCAAACAAATATTGGAAGGCTTAAAGGACGAAAACAATAATGTCATTGTTCCAGGAATCTTTGCTGCCGTTCCTTATTGCCTAGACCTTATAGGCGCAGCATATATTGAAACCAATCATGACATCGTTAATGCATTCAGGCCTAAGAAAAGATAATGGTAAAAGAATTTAGCCTTATTGAAAAATATTTCAATAAGAAAGTTAACGACGTGCCTTTAGGTATAGGTGACGACGGTGCTCTACTTGAAAAAAATAGTCAAAATTACTACGTCTTATCCCAAGACACCTTAAACGTTGACTCCCACTTCCTTCGCAATACCAACACCAAAAATTTAGGTTGGAAATCATTGGCAGTAAATGTCTCAGACATCATTGCAATGGGTGGGAATCCAAAGTTTGCTCTACTCTCCATTTCCACTGAAAAAGTCGAAGACAAGTGGCTAAAGGAGTTCTCTAGCGGGTTATTTGATTGCGCAAACCATTATGGAGTCAGTGTGATTGGGGGTGATACCTCTCGAGGGTCACTATCTATTACAATAACCATCATAGGCGAAGTAAAAAAGAACCGTGCTTTAAGAAGGGATGGAGCAAGTGAGGATGAAGATATATGGATTAGTGGGGAGCTAGGCCTGGCCTCTCTAGGATTTGCCTATCAAATGAATACCATATCATTGCCAAGCCTTATGTCAAAAAAAGCCTTGCTTGCCCTGCATAAGCCAAAGCCGATCAGTATTGATATGAGCAAAATAAACCATTTATTTTCAAGTGCTATTGATATTTCTGATGGCCTGATACCTGACATTCAACATATTCTCAATAAGTCAAAGATTGGTGCTGATATTTTCTGTGAATATTTACCTGTTTCTTCGTGGATAAAAAAAAATCATGGTTATGATTTTGCATTATACGGAGGAGAGGATTACCAATTAGCTCTAACAGCCCCCAAAAAAAATCGATTAAAAATTAAAAAAATTGCTGCCGAAAATAATTTACAATTCACAATCATTGGCGGCACGAATAAATCAAAAATATTACAATTGTTTGACGTTAATGGTCGGTTAATAAAAAAATTAAAGAAGGGATTTTCACACTTTGGTTAATATGAAATTCTTATTTTCGAGCTTCTGGCATCTCGTGGCACTTGGTTTTGGGTCAGGATTATCAAAGAAAGCTCCCGGTACACTAGGCTCACTAATTGCTTTTCCTTTATTTTTTTTGATTTCACCCTTAAATAATGAAATGCAACTGGGCTTCGTTATTACTTTATTTTTTTTAGGTATCCATGCCTCAGATATCACTAGCAGTCACTTAAAACTTAAAGATCCCTCTTGCATTGTTATCGATGAGATTGTTGCCATGATGGCAATACTTATATTCATAGAGCCTAATGCCACCTCTTTTGTTATGGCATTTATATTGTTTCGATTCTTTGATATAAAAAAACCTTTTCCCATTAGCTGGGTAGAGAAAAAATTCACAGGTGGGCTCGGTATTATGTTGGATGATATAGCCGCCGCGATACCTTGCGTTCTTATTATGCAACTAACTTATCTTTTAACGCATGTATTCTAATGATCTTGAATTGCTGGTAGAAAATCTTGGGGCTCAATGCCTATTGAATTCCTATCATTTAGTTATTGCAGAATCATGTACGGGGGGGATGATCTGTAGCGCAATTACCCAAATTTCAGGGAGCTCGCAATGGTTTACTCAAGGATTTATCACCTACTCCGATCAATCAAAAATTGATTTGCTTGGGGTTAGCGAAGGCAGTTTAAAGAGTTATGGGGCTGTTAGCCAACAAGTAGCAAATGAAATGGCTTGTGGAGCGCTTCGCAGAAGCCAGGGATCTCTAAGCTTAAGTATAACCGGCATTGCTGGGCCTTCAGGAGGAACAAAAACAAAACCAGTTGGTACGGTATTTTTTTCCGTATGCGATAAAAAAGGGATGCTTTTTGAGCACGAGGCTCATTTTGAGGGGACCCGAAAAGAAATCAGAGAAAAAGGGCTTTTATTTGCTCTTAATAGCCTACTAAAGCTTACGTTGTAGCAGCAAATATGGAATAATTAACTTTAATAAAAATATACACATAAGGCAAAAAAACATGGATGAAAATAAGCGCAAAGCACTAGATGCTGCATTGTCCCAAATTGATAAACAATTTGGTAAAGGCTCTATTATGCGAATGGATGATAGCCAGGTGATTGAAGGTATCCAGGCAGTATCGACTGGTTCACTTGGATTGGATATTGCGCTCGGTATTGGGGGTTTACCAAGGGGTAGAGTTATTGAAATTTATGGGCCAGAGTCATCCGGGAAAACATCCTTGTCATTGTCCACTATCGCGCAACTTCAAAAAACAGGAGGAACTGCCGCTTTTATTGATGCAGAGCATGCCCTGGACATTCAATATGCAGCAAAGCTGGGGGTTAATATTGAAGAGTTGCTGGTATCCCAACCAGACACCGGAGAACAAGCATTGGAGATTGCAGATATGTTGGTGCGCAGTGGCTCAGTAGATATTGTTGTAATAGATTCTGTGGCGGCTTTAACACCAAGAGCAGAGATAGAGGGCGATATGGGAGACTCGCACATGGGCCTTCAAGCTAGACTAATGTCACAAGCATTAAGAAAGCTAACTAGTAATATCAAAAAAACTAATACCATGGTGATCTTTATCAATCAATTACGTATGAAGATTGGTGTTATGTTTGGCAACCCAGAAACTACAACGGGCGGCAATGCATTAAAGTTTTATGCATCCGTAAGATTAGATATAAGACGCATTGGTGCAATTAAAAAAGGGGATGAAGTTATAGGGGCTGAGACTCGGGTTAAGGTTGTAAAAAATAAAGTGGCTCCACCTTTCAGGAAGGCAGAATTTGACGTCCTTTACGGCGAAGGAATATCATTAGAGGGTGAAATTATTGACCACGGTGTACTCCTAGATATTGTAGAAAAATCTGGGTCTTGGTATAGCTACAAAGGTGAAAAGATTGGACAAGGAAAAGATAATGCAAGAATATTCCTCAAAGACAACCCAAAGATCTCTAATGAGATTGAGCAGCTAGTAAGAGCTAACTCAAGCATTACTGCTGAAATTAAAGCTGCTGTGATTCCTGATGAGGATGAACCAAGCCCTGCAGAATAATACCGATAAAAATATAGTCTTATTAAAAAAAAGAGCTTTATATTATTTGGGCAAAAGAGAATACTCAAGACACGAGTTACTGCAAAAGATTACACCCTTTGCTGAAAGTCTTGAGATCACTCAACAGCAAGCAGATCACATACTCTCTGAACTAGAACAAAAGGATTGGCTATCGGATAAGCGATATGTTGATCAATTTGTATTCTCAAAGAAGAAAAAATTTGGGTTAAAAAAAATGGGGTATGAGCTAAAGATGCGTGGTGTGGACGAAATAATCATTCATGATGCGCTTAATAAGATAAAATCAGAAGAATACGATTTAGCTAAAAATATATGGGAGAAAAAATTTAGGAACTTACCTGAAGGTCAGGGCGAGAAGGCAAAACAAATCAGATTCCTTCAAAGCCGAGGTATTGACTCTACACTGATACACCAGATCTTGTCAGGAAAATTACCCGAATAATTTGTATAATGTTATCTAGCCAACACATACGCGCTCAATTCTTAAAATTTTTTGAAGAAAAAGGCCATCATATTGTCCCTTCCAGCAGTTTAGTGCCTCATGAGGATCCTACCCTACTCTTCACCAATGCAGGCATGAACCAGTTTAAAGATGTTTTTCTAGGTGAGGAGCAAAGAAACTATGTGCGAGCTACTTCTAGTCAAAAATGTGTCAGGGCGGGCGGGAAGCATAATGACCTTGAAAATGTAGGTTATACAGCAAGACATCACACATTCTTTGAAATGCTAGGAAATTTTAGTTTTGGTGATTACTTTAAAAAAGAAGCTATTCATTATGCTTGGGAGCTACTAACTGAAGTTTACGCTATTCCAAAAGAAAAGTTGTTAGTCACGGTATATGCCGATGATGATGAGGCATATGGCATATGGGAAAAAGACATAGGGCTTCCTAAAACTAAAATTATTAAAATTGGTGACAATAAAGGCAGCAAGTATGCTTCAGATAATTTTTGGATGATGGGAGAAACCGGGCCATGTGGACCATGTAGTGAAATATTCTATGATCATGGAGAAGGTATTGAGGGTGGGGTGCCAGGCTCAGATAACGAAGATGGTGACCGATTTATCGAGATATGGAATTTAGTCTTTATGCAGTTTAACCGTGATGATAAGGGTATCATGCACCCTCTTCCCAAACCTTCGGTTGATACTGGTATGGGGCTAGAAAGAATAACAGCGGTATTACAAGATGTGCATTCAAATTATGATATCGACATATTTAAAGTATTGATTGCGGAAGCGGCAAAGATAACCAATACAACAACCACTGAACACCCTTCATTAAAGGTGCTGTCTGATCATATTAGAGCAACAACTTTCCTTATTGCTGATGGTGTATTGCCAGCTAATGAAGGGAGAGGCTATGTGCTTAGAAGAATTATTCGCAGAGCTATTCGTCATGGCTATAAGCTAGGCCTAAAAGAGCCTTTCTTCTTCAAATTAGTTGCGCCTCTCAATCAAGTCATGGGTGATAGCTATAGTTTCTCCAAAGAACAATCAAGCCTTATTGAAAATGAAATTCTCCTAGAGGAAAGGCGATTCTTTGAAACCATCGAGAATGGAATGGGTATCCTTGAAAATGCAATCAAGGAATTAGTGGCGCAAAATAAGACCACTATCTCAGGAAAAGTAGCTTTTAAGCTTCATGATACTTTTGGCTTTCCATTGGACTTAACTGCCGATGTTTGTCGGGAGAATGCTATCAGCATCAACAACCAAGAATTTGATATCGAAATGAGTAAGCAAAAAAATATGGCGAGAGAAGCGGGGAATTTTAAGGCAAAATTACAAATCGATTATAGTGGTAAGCCTACCCTTTTTCTTGGGTATGATGAAAAATCGACCTCTGCAACATTGCTTCATATACTGACAAACGGACAATCTGCCAAATCTGTCCATAGTAGTGAACAAGCTATGCTGATTTTAGATCAAACTCCTTTTTATGCTGAATCAGGGGGTCAGGTAGGCGATATCGGTTCTATTACCTGCAATCAAGGTGTGTTTGATGTAACCGATACCTTTAAAATTAAGGGCAACATTTATGTTCATATCGGCAATATGGTTGAAGGTGTATTAACGATCAACGACAAAGTAAAAGCAGATATTAATGATGAGCACAGACAGCATGTGATGAGAAATCATTCGGCTACACACCTCATGCATAAAGCATTAAAAGAAACACTAGGGAATCATATTGAGCAAAAGGGTTCATTGGTAGACAGATACAGGACCCGTTTTGATTTTTCGCATCCAAAGCCACTCACACCCGAAGAAAAAACATCCATAGAGTTAATGGTAAACCAAGAAATTCTTAAAAATCAAACAACACAAGCCAAGGTAATGGATATTGATGCAGCTAAGAAAACAGGCGCCATGATGTTGTTTGGTGAAAAATATGGTGACCAAGTAAGGGTGCTTGATATTGGTAACAGCAAAGAGCTTTGTGGTGGAACGCATGTTGCGAAAACAGGTGATATAGGGCTATTTAAGATTCAATCGGAATCAGGAGTATCATCAGGTGTTCGCCGAATTGAAGCAACCACTGGTCTTAACGTCATTAGCTTGATTAAAGCTCAAGAGACTGTTCTTGACAATGTATCTAAGGAGCTGAATGTTAGTGCGTCTGAGATTGGTCTTAAGGTTGGCCAACTGATCAAGCAACTAAAAGACAATGAAAAAACTATAAACCAACTCAAGTCAAAAATTGCAGGCAGTGAAGGAAGTGACCTGGTTAGCCAGGCAATTGATACGGGAAAGTATCAATTTCTTGGGGTGTCAGTGGATAGTGTTGAGGTGAATGAATTAAGAGAAATGATCGATAATTTAAAAGAAAAATTTGAATCTGCCGTTATAATACTGGGCTCACACACAAACAGTAAGGCATCGTTTGCTGTAGGGGTAACTGACAATCTAACCAAAGAAATTAAGGCGGGTGATATTGCAAAATTGCTTGGTGAGACTGTTGGTGGTAAGGGTGGTGGTAGAGATAACATGGCTATGGCGGGTGGGCCAAATGTCAAATTAATTGACGAAGCTATCGCTCAAATAAAAGATCATTTAATAAAGTAAACCTATGGCACTTATTGTACAAAAATTTGGTGGCACCTCTTTAGCTAATCCTGAGCGGATAAATGCTGTTGCAGAAAGAGTGGCTAAATATCATAAAGAAGGAAACCAAATTATTGTGGTTGTCTCAGCTATGTCTGGAGAGACTAATAAACTGGTTAGCCTTGCTGAAGAAATGATGGAGGATCCAGACCCAAGAGAGCTTGATATGGTTGTTTCATCCGGTGAGCAAGTCACTGCAGGATTAACTGCTCTAGCACTCATCAATATGGGCATTAGTGCCAAAAGCTATGCAGGCCACCAAATAAAAATTTTAACCGATGAGGCTTATGGTAAAGCACGTATTCTCAATATTGATAGCAATAAAATTCAAGATGACTTAAAGGCTGGGTTTGTTGTTGTTGTAGCAGGCTTTCAAGGTGTTGACCATGATGGGAATATAACCACATTAGGTCGTGGTGGTTCTGATACAACTGCTGTAGCTGTTGCTGCCGCATTAAAAGCTGATGAATGCCAAATATATACCGATGTAGATGGGATCTATACTACGGATCCAAGAGTGGTGCCAGAAGCTAGAAAATTAAAATCCATTACTTTCGAAGAGATGTTAGAAATGGCAAGTCTCGGGTCTAAAGTTTTGCAAACTCGATCGGTTGAGTGTGCAGGAAAATTTAAAGTGCGACTAAGAGTGCTATCAAGCTTTGAGATTAAAGGCGATGGGACGGTAATAACTTTTGAGGAAGATGAAAAAATGGAAAATCCAATTATTTCGGGAATAGCATTCAATCGAGATGAGGCTGAGGTTAACGTGCTTGGAGTTCCTGATACACCAGGCATCGCTTACCAAATTCTCGGTCCGATTGCAGATGCTAATATTGATGTGGACATGATTATTCAAAATGTAGGCAAGGACGGGGCAACCGATTTTACCTTTACCGTTCATAAACGAGATCTTACAAAGACTATAAAAATCCTTAACGACAAAGTTAAGGATAAAATCAATGCTCGCGAAGTTGTTGGTGATGAAAAAATAGCAAAGCTATCGCTTGTTGGTGTAGGTATGCGCTCGCATGCGGGGGTGGCAAGCAAGATGTTTAAAATACTAGCGGACGAGAAGATAAACATCAGCACCATTTCAACTAGTGAAATTAAAATATCGGTTATTTTAGAAGAAAAATATCTAGATAATGCGGTGCGAGCTTTACACAAGGCCTTTGATCTAGACAAAGGTTAAATCATTGATTATTTTGATACTTTGCCGTATCGTTACGTCGAAGTAAGTATCGGAGAGCTGGCCGAGTGGTCGAAGGCACTTCCCTGCTAAGGAAGCATACGGGGTCAACCTGTATCGAGGGTTCGAATCCCTCGCTCTCCGCCAATTAAATACCACAAAACCCTTTATGTAAAAGGGTTATATGGTGAACATTCTTAATCTATTTTTTTTTAGCTTTCAGTTCTATATTTTTAAATTCTAGGTGGGTCATTACGGCTCCTACAATAGCTAAAACGAAGCAAAATAATCCTACATAAAATATTATCGAATCTTCCATCGTCTTATTTCCTAGAAATTAATTTAAAATATATGGCGAATGTCAGAATAGAAGGAATCCAAGTGGCAGTGAATAAGCCCTCTTCCTTTTGGCCATTAAACCATAGATAAGCTGTTGTAATAAAAGCTACGGTAACAGACAGCAAGATACATAAATCAGATGTTTTCATTAAAAATTTCCTTTATTAAATTAAAATTTAGTCTTCGTTCCAAAATGCCCATGAAGCTATTAACAAAAATATAACCGCAAGTGAAGCATGCGACCTAACATAGGTTTCATTCGGAAGCTTAAATACTAAGGGAACAACATTAAACATTCCAAGTATTAGCCAAATGGCAGCAATTAATGCTAAAGCAAGCGAAAGCTTACCAATATTTTTTTTCAACAAAAATCTTTCTCTAGGTTAAGTTTGAAACAAGTATAGAGTGTGTGTTCAGTCAATGTCAATCGGATTGGATGCATATCATGATAATCGCTGTAAATTTAGGTAAAATAGGTGATAATCCTTATTAGCTAAATAAACTCTAGGCACAAAATAAAACCTACTAATAATAATTGTGAGCATATTATTACTTTAGTTTTTAATTGCCCCTTAATCGAGAAAACAGATGAGAAATCCACATAAAAATAAAAAAGGCTTTGATCGTCTTTCTGCTGCATTGAATCATTCATTCGAAGGTTTAAAAGCTACATTTAAAAATGAAGAAGCTTTTAGGCAGGAGATTTTTTTAGCGCTTATATTGATTCCTGTTGCGTTTTATACCGGAGACACCACAGTTGAAAAAATACTGTTGGTATCTTCATTGATTTTATTGATTGTTATAGAGCTTATCAATACCGGTATTGAGGTCATAATTGACAGGGTATCTTTGGATAAAAATGAGCTTTCGAAGTTAGCTAAAGATATCGGTAGCGCGGCAGTCCTGATTGCTTTTTTAAACTGCTTTATTGTTTGGCTGATGATTTTATTTTTCTAAGACTGAATTCCCGCGTGCTGTCCAAAATAAAATTATTCAAAATGATGGGCTAAAGGTAGGCGTTTATATCGGAGTATTTATTATTGCTTTTGTATTAAGTGGTGTTCAGATTCTCAGGGGGGAACATTTTCTAACACACATTCTTTGGACTGGCTTTATAGTCAGCTTTATCATCTCCAGTATGTATTTAGTGGTCTTCCAAAAAGAATCGATTGGTTTCCGACTTAATTACTTTAGTAAGAAAAATTAAACCTATTAAATTGGGTATTGCCATCATGGCAAACATAATGTCCGAAAAATTCCAAACAAGGCCCAAGCTCATAATAGAGCCAACAAAAACAAGGGCAACGGTTACTAAACGATAATAGATCACTGCTTTCGTTCCCAATAGAAATTCTAATGCCTTTTCACCATAAAATCCCCAACCAATAAGGGTGGAAAAGGCAAAAAAACCGGTCGCAACGGCTATGACGATAGCCCCGCCGTAACCTAATGTTGCCTCTACGCTCATGCTGGTTAGTGAAGCAGCATTAATGCCTTCAGCCATCCATACATCAGAGGTAAGAATCACAAGGGCTGTCATAGTACAAACAACTATCGTGTCGATGAAAGTCCCCGTCATGCTTACAAGTGCCTGGCTCACAGGATCTTTAGTTTTTGCTGATGCTGCAGCAATAGCAGCCGAACCTAATCCGGCTTCGTTGGAGAATAAACCTCTAGCTACACCGAAGCGAATAGCAGCGGCTAACGAAGCCCCTATAAATCCGCCTGTTGCCGCTGTTCCAGAAAAAGCATCCGTAATAATCATGCCGAATGCTGCTGGAATTTTTTCTACATTTAAGCCCAACACCACCAGCATAGTAGCTATATACATAATGATCATAAATGGAACGAAGAAAGAGGCGAACCGACCGACTGACTTGACGCCCCCAATGATGACTATCGCAGTAAAAAAAGCGAGGACAATACCTGTCCAGGCATTGGGTATGCCAAATGTGCTATTAAATATAGTTGCTGTTGCATTGGCTTGGACCATATTACCTGCACCAAAAGTAGCGAAAACGGTGAAGATGGCAAAAAAACATCCCAACCAACGCTTCCCTAACCCGTGAGTCAGATAGTACATTGGTCCACCCTGCATACCAGTCTCACCCTTTTGGCGATACTTAACCGCCAATAGAGCCTCTGAGTATTTGGTAGCCATGCCCAAAAAACCGGTTAACCACATCCAGAAAACTGCTCCAGGCCCACCTAGAACTATTGCCGTAGCTACCCCAACGATATTACCCATACCTACCGTTGCAGCTAAAGCAGTCATTAATGCTGAGAATGGTGAGATGTCACCATCATCATCTGATTTACGAAAAATCATCTTAATGGCTAATGGTAATGTTCTTATTTGAATAAAGCGTAATTGAATGCTTAAATAGATATGAGTACCAAACAACAAGATAATCATGGGCGGCCCCCATACAAACCCGGCAACGGCTTTAACTAAACTCTCAATTTCAGTAAGCAACCAAATAACTCCTTATGTTTAAGATGAATATGCTTTGTTGCTGAAGATAATTAAGTCTCCGGTGAGACACTCTACCTTTCATTTCCTTTAATTAAAAAATAACAACCAATAAGGAACAGGAAGGCTTGTTCACTAGTAAATAGCTTGGAGGTAATAAACCAATCTTGATGGGCTATGCCAAATGCAAATATCATAATCACTACAATCATCAAAGCTGCAAACCTTGTTATGACATTCCCCCATGCATCATGGAAGAAACCACCGAGGATAATCAAGGTCCCGGCCAATAGTTCGGATAGCGCAACAAATGAAGCCAGCCAATCTGAAAAGCCAAAATAGGTCATTAGCTTCTCAGGTGGTAGTGGAAATTTACTCGACGCATGAATAAGGAATGCGATACCTAGTCCTAGCCTAATAAGCCACGTAGCTAAAAAAGAAAATGGCATCATCATTTTATTCAGTTTGTTGTTGATACAATCCATAGGTCATCTTTCCTTCATTTAAATAAATTTACATTTTTACAAAATTTCGCTTACCTAACTTTACACCATTTGACCTTAAAATATTATAGGAGGTAGTCATATGAAAAAAGAAGTGAGGGATGATCCATTGGGTCAAATAATCTGACCCCTTCTCATAGCTAAATTCATTTTCTCTAATTGAAAAGGCAATAGCCTTGTCTTCCGACCCATGCATTTGCTCTGGCTTAATGTCTTGTAAAAACTTGATGGTATTTTTTATTCGCACTTGAAGATCGCTGAAAGTTACTTCATCGTCTTCATAGGATGGGGCGTCTACTGATGCTAGTCGAGCAATCCCCTTTCTAACCATATCCGTACCAATTTGTATTTGTCGCGCTAATGGGTACATATCCGGCGCAAGTCTTCCGTTAACTAGGATCTCTTGATCTATTTTTCGTTTTTCTGCAAAACTCTCACCTTTTAATAAAATGCCTGACCACATTTCAAAATGATTAATAAATAGTGGTACGGACATTTGATACATTGATAATGACATGAAAATATTCCCTAATGTTTAGTTAGGAGTCATCATAATCTAACCTAATAATTAATGTAATATTTGCCTATAATTTTTATTCATCAGGAAGTCATTGGCACAAAGAATGTGGGCTATTTGATAGTATGCATAAGGGATTTGTCAGCTGATGATCGAGTGCTTCAACAAAGTATTTTATTTTTTTGAGCAAATCCCCCAGAAGATGTGGTAAAAAAATTTACATGTTTATAATTGCTTTTCTTAAATAGATACCCCTAATTATGGAAGGGTAAATAAATTGGTATTAGATATTTACACCAAGCGATAGAAACGTTATGGCCCCTTTCAGTATCTCTAAATCTACCCCAAGAAACGTTTTTTTATGAGAATGTTCTCCATATATTGTATGGTCTTCAAACAGGCTAATGTTTTCCTGTTCGGCATCACATGTTTTACCAGCCTTATCTTCATGGCTAGCTGAAAAACTAGCGTTAGCATAATTCGATGAGGTTTCATGCTGATAGTAAGCCAGCATTGTAGGCTGCATATTAGTTCCAGCATAAAGATTGAGTGAGGTTAGGAAAAGGATGCATATGGTAAGTTTTTTCATTTTTTCTCTCTTGTTATCTCTGATCTCCCGAATTAGGATTTCTTTCCATTATATTAATCAAAAATTATTACTAGATTAGGGGCAATATGTGTCATTGTTATTAAAAGAGTTAATTTGTTAGAAAATGCTAATCATTGGTGCAATATAAAATCAGGCGTGCACTAATTTCAAACACATTCCAATCAACAATGGATGTATGTCTAAAAAATTGTATAATCCCTCCATGATCAAAACTTTTCTGCAACGCATAAATAAGAAATTTTCTCTGCTCCTGGTCTTGCTAATTTCCTTCTTTTTTCTTCCCAGCTGCTCCCATCTTGGCCCTGACTTCATGGAAGGTAATCGTAATGAATACAACAAAGTCCTGGCAAATACTAACGATGAAGAAGTTTTATTAAACTTGGTAAGGAGGCGCTATGCAGATAGTATTGCTGTGCTTGAGGTCAATAGCGTTTCAACTTCCTTGGAATGGAAAAAGAGTATAGGATTAGCTGCTAAATTTTTTGATGGTGACCTTAGTGACAACAATCTAGGTTTAAGTGGTGATGGTTCGTATAGCGAAAAGCCCACCATAACTTACCTCCCTCTTAATGGGTCAGATTACGTCAAAAATGTTTTATCTCCCATTAGCCTTGACACGATATTATTGCTTACGAGATCAGGTTGGGCGGCGGATAGAGTTATCAGGTTAACAGTGAATAAAATCAATGGGGTTAATAATGCATCAGAAGCGTCTGGTCCGACCCCTTCTATGGCACCAAAATACCAAGAATTTCGTTTAGTTTCAGACCAAATAAAAGTGCTCCAGAAAATGGATAGCTTTACCCTAGGGTATCAACTAGAAGGCGACTCGAGAAGATTAGGTTTCTTAGTTAAGCCCAGCCAAAGAAACACCCCGGAAGTGATGGCATTTCTTGATGCGATCAATGTGAAAACTCCAAACAATATTATTCCTATCACGTCAGATTATTCGGGTGATGGTGGTGGCAATACAATTGAAATTAATGTCCGCTCATTAGCAGGTATTCAGTTTTTTCTCTCGCATGGTGTCATGGTGCCTAAAGAAGATATAGATAAGGGTCGAGTCCAAATCACTAAAACATCAACCGGAGAAGTTTTTGACTGGAACAATGTTTTATCTGACCTTTTTGTTGTTCACTCCAGCAAAGACAAACCTGAAAGCTCTGGAGTATCGGTGCAATATCGTGGTCATTGGTTTTATATCAAAGACAATGATATGCAGAGCAAATACACGTTAATGCTGTTAAATCAGATCAGTGCTCTGCAATCAGGGACAGTTGAAAAGGCAGGGCCTGTTCTAACTCTGCCAGTTTCACAGTAAAATTATTTCATCTTTAGGTCTGGGAAATTAAGTTATAATATCGCTCACGCGCCCGTAGCTCAGCTGGATAGAGTACTTGGCTACGAACCAAGGGGTCAGGAGTTCGAATCTCTTCGGGCGCGCCATTTAAATCTATCTGCGCCCGTAGCTCAGCTGGATAGAGTACTTGGCTTCGAACCAAGTGGTCAGGAGTTCGAATCTCTTCGGGCGCGCCAATTAAATATTATTATTTTAATATGTACTCCACGTACTCGGGGTCAATTTTCCTCATATTTGATACTACCCACCCCGACAATTCTTTATCGTCTTGAAGTTTGGCGATCTGATGAAGCTCAGTAAGAGCATCCAAATGCCTATTATTTAATGCAAACGATTTTTTAAGACTGGTGATAGCCTTCGCATAATTATTCATACGGAATTCAGCTAAACCCAAAAAATACCATGCATCAGCATTGTTGCTTTCTGACTCAATCCAGGATTTTGCAACACCTTGTGTTTTTAACCAGTCTTCTTGCTGCATAGGCATGATCACTTGCATGAAGAATGGTTTTTCTTTGTCAGGTAAACTCCAGAAAGGAGCATCTGTACTAACTAAATCTAATTGCGGTTTTGTATTAAGCAATTCCAATATCCATTCTGATGGTAGCGCGTAAAAATAGCCCAGTCTTTTTCCTGGGCTCTTGAATGTTGTAATGCCGATTAAATTAAAATCTAAATCAAACAACGCACCCCCACTTGAGCCGACGGTAAATGCCGCCGAGGTTCTAATAATATGGTTGTCCTCAAAGGGGTGTAATCCCTTAATTTTTCCGTAGGATGGAAGTGGTATTGGGCTGTCATTCGGAAAAGTCAGCGCAAAAACCTTGTCTTCATATTGCAAATCCTTGGATGTTCCCATCATAACGGCCGGCAACGGTAGATCATCAAACTGTAATATACACAGGTCATGCTTCCAGTCAGCGAATACTGCTATGGGGACGTACTTCTTAAAAGTCTTTACTACATTTACCCCTTTGGAATCAGCAAACACATGGCAGTCTGTAGCAACATGGTTCTCCTTTATGACCACACCAGAACCGGTTCCTGTAACCCCGTCACCATAGGTTACCCACACATGGACCATGGACTCACTGAGTCCGAATAACTCAGATTGGGCAGGATAGGAATACGATGTTTGGTGGGTAAACACCAGGGCTGTGAGAGCTAACAATTTAATTAATTTAATCATGTTTGTATGATAGCTAAACCTGGACTTAATTCCATTTAAATTAATTAGTTTGCATACTAACTATATGTGTGCTAATAATATCGTTGAGCGGTAACCAAATATTGGCTAGCCTTTCATTTCATAACCAAGGAGGAAGTAAAAATGAGTCAAAAATTTATCACGTCTATTGCGGCTATATTTGTAATAGGATTTTTTTCATTGGTAGCAAAAGCTGACGACCATGAGCCGTCAATATATACCCAACTGGGCGGAACCTACAACATCGCACTAACGGTTGATCACTTGGTGGATAAGATATATGTGAACAATGCTTTAAATAAAAACCCTGCGTTAAAAGCTGTGCATGATGCAGCTCATACGAAGGCTGGCTTTAAAGTCATGCTTACCAATTGGGTGGTAGAGAGAACTGGTGGGCCTAAAATTTATCAGCCTGATGAATTTGGACGCGGTAAAGATATGAAACAGTCACACCCTCATCTTAATATTACTGATCGTGAATTTGATATTATTATGATCGAATGTCTTCATACATTCTACGCATTTGATGTGCCTGATCATTTAATCTTACCTATTATGGCTGACCTTCAAAGCTTTAGAGGTGACATTGTTACTAAGCCTACTAAAGGATACAAAAGCCCTTACAATAGCCCTTACAATGGTATTGCAAAATAAATTGGTAAGCTAAAATATTTACCAAAAAAAAAGGCTATCGCAAGATAGCCTTTTTACTTTCATTGTTGTTTAATCACAGCTTACAAAGTTCTTAGCTTCTTTCAAATCATGTTCAGAAATTTCCAGTGCGGCAGTTAATTCATTTAGTGTCTTTTTTAATGCATTGAATTCTTTGGTGGGTAAATGGGTTTTACATGCCACCTTGTCTTGAATAGCAGCAACCGGCTCCTCCAGATCAATACCTTTTTTTGTTAGCGTAACATTAATAACCCTCTCATCAGCGCTAGAACGAATTTTATTTATTAAGCCCATTTTCTCTAGTTTTTTCAACATAGGTGTGATGGTTGGTAGATCTAGCTTTAACATACTCGCAATATCGGAAGCTTTTTTACAATCCCCTTCCCACAAAGCTATTAATACCAGGTACTGGGTATAGGTTATGCCTAATTCTTTTAGGTAAAGACGGTAGTATCGGGTGATGGCATTGGTTGCTGAATACAGCGAAAAACACAGCTGATTGTCCAATAATAAATTAGGATATTTATTCATATTAATTGAAATTATAAGCTAGTTATGTCACATATCCAATGAACGCTAAAAATGGTACGGTGTGCGAGGATCGAACTCGCGACCATCGGATTAAAAGTCCGGTGCTCTACCAGCTGAGCTAACACCGCATTCTTTAGCAACTCGAGATTATCTAAGAATAGTCGGGCTAGGTCAACCTAAAATACTATAAAAAACTATTGCATACCAGGGAAGCGGCCAGACAACCCTCGCAGTAATTTCCCCATACCACCCTTAGCAAACATTTTCATCATCTTTTGCATCTCCTCAAACTGCTTAAGAAGCTTATTAACTTCCTGCACAGTCACCCCAGAGCCCGATGCAATACGTATTTTTCTCTTCGCCTTAATTACCTCCGGCTTTTTTCTTTCCAAAAAGGTCATGGAGTTAATAATGGCCTCAATTTGCGCTAGTGACTTATCACCATCTTCAGGATTCATCTTAGCTGCAGCTGCAGATATTTGCGAAGGCATTTTATCCATCATGGCCCCCATGCCTCCCATCTTTTTCATTTGTCCGATCTGTGCCTTAAAGTCATCAAGGTCAAAACTCTTTCCCGACTTGACTTTTTGCGCTAACTTTTCTGCCTCTTTTTGGTCCACATGTTTTTGTGCATCCTCAACCAAACCAACGATATCACCCATACCCAGAATTCTTGAGGCCATTCGATCGGGATAAAATGCCTCAAGCCCGTTAGGTTTCTCACTTACCCCAACAAACTTAATTGGCTTCCCAGTTACATACTTCACAGAAAGTGCTGCGCCCCCTCTAGAGTCGCCGTCTAACTTAGTTAACACAATGCCTGTCAATGGAAGAGCATCGCCGAAAGCTTTTGCCGTATTTACCGCGTCCTGACCTTGCATGGCATCCACCACGAACAGTGTCTCAACCGGAGATAGCGTTTTATGTAATTGCTTAATCTCACTCATCATCACTTCATCGATACCAAGACGTCCAGCCGTATCGAAAATAATGACGTCATGAAAATTTTTGCCTGCATACTTTAATGCGTCTTTTGCAATATCGTTAGGCTTTGCTTTAGGAGAGGAGTCAAAACAATCAACCTTCAAGTCATTTGCTAATGCTTTAAGTTGATCAATGGCTGCTGGCCGGTAAACATCGGCACTAACCAACAACACTTTCTTTTTTTCTTCCGTTAAAATTTTAGCTAACTTACCTGCTGTAGTAGTTTTTCCTGAGCCTTGGAGGCCTGCCATTAAAATAACTGCCGGTGGTTTTGCTGCTAGGTCTAAAGAAGACCTTTCTGACCCCATGAGATCAGTGAGCTCGTCTTGAACAATCTTAATAATCGCTTGCCCTGGACTAATGCTCGACAAAACCTCTGCGCCTAAAGCTTTTTCCTTAACTGTATCAATGAAATATTTTACGACAGGAATAGCAACGTCAGCTTCAATTAGCGCCATTCTTACCTCTCGCATAGCGTCACTGATATTTTCTTCAGTGAAGCGCGATTGGCCACGGATGGTTTTAATAACGGACTGCAGTCGATCAGTTAAATTTTCTAGCATCTTTAATATTTGCTCTGTTTTAAAAACTGTATGATTAGTTTTTACATTATAATTGTTTCTACCCATTAAACAAAAAAAACTATGACTTACTGGAATCTACTTTCTGCAACAATTGTGCTGTATTTAATACCGTGCATTCCCTATGTAGATTTAAAAAAGTCAAACACTCGTCTACTAATTAATGGCGCACTATTTTTAGGTCTGTTATCTCACGCGAGCCTATTCTATATATCAACTTTTAGTGAAGGGATAGACTTAAATTTCTCTAATGCCCTGCTAATTATTAGCTGGGTTACGGTTTTTTTATATTGGCTAATTAATTTTAATGCTCTACATAAAGGCTTTCATTTTCTCACACTCGTTCCTGCTCTTTTGATATTAGTCATAAACCCTGTGCTCAATGATCACCACTACCTTAGTAACGCCTATTCCTTTACCGCGCTAATACATATTATTATCGCCCTACTAGGTTACAGCCTCCTGGCATTTGGGGCGATCTTTTCTATTTTCTTACTTTTTGTTGAAACCAACTTACATAACAAAAAAACTGGTAGTGCATTATTTTGTAGTGACTCTTCCATCTTATCGCTCGAAAGTCATTTGTTTGCTATTTACTGGGTTGGGTTTTTATTGCTGACCATCACTATGGTGACTGGTACTTTCTTTACTGAAGAATTTTTTGGTACCTCTCTTGTTATTAATCACAAGCTGGTGTTTTCTATATTGGCTTGGTTAATTTATGGGGGACTGTTATTTGCTAGAGCAATTTTTGGTTGGCGTGGGAAAAAAGCGATACACTTTTCCTTATTAGCTTTTGTCTTCTTATTTTTATCTTATCTTGGAAGTAAGTTTGTTATTGAGATCTTATTACCATAAATGAATGGTCGGCCAGCCCTGTATTTTCGCTTTTTCCATTAACGCTGCATCAGGATTCGTTGCTACCGGATGAGTTACTCGCTCGAGCAAAGGAATATCATTTCTAGAATCACTGTAAAAAAAAGTTTTTTCAAAGCTTTTTAATGTTAGTCCCTGCAAGCCAAGCCATGCCTCTAAACGCTGTATCTTACCTTCCTGAAACGAAGGCATCCCTGCTATCTTGCCGGTAAATTTGCCATCTATTTCTTCGGGGTCTGTCCCAATAAGGTCTGGGATACCAAAAATTTTACCGATGGGTTTAGTAATAAAGCTATTGGTAGCAGTAATAATCAGTAACCTATCACCTTTCTGTCTATGGCTTTCAACTAACTCATATGCTTTTTTTGGGATCATCGGTAAAATAACCTCATCAAGGTATTGGTCTCTTAATGCCTCTATCACATCACGCTTATTATTCTTAAGCACTCCAAACTGAAACCCACAGTACTCATAAACATCGAGGTTACCTGCTTGGTAGTCTTGAAAAAATTGCTCATTCTTTTTTTCAAAAGCTTCTTTTTCAATCAACCCTTTTTTAATTAAAAATAGAGCCCAGTTATAGTCGGAGTCACCTTTAAGTAAGGTGTTATCTAAATCAAAAATAGCTAAATTCATAGAAATTTAAATTTGAGGGTGTGCACGTTCTAGCTTTGAGAACAGCTTATTGAGCGCATTTAGGTAGGCCTTGGCTGATGCTATAACAATATCAATATCTGCTCCTAGTCCATTTACTACGCGTCCGCCTTTAGAAAGTCTTACTGTTACCTCTCCCTGAGCGTCAGTGCCAGACGTTATATTATTGACTGAAAATAATAATAATTCAGCCTGTGAATTGACTATGGATTCAATCGCCTTAAATGTTGCATCTACGGGTCCGTTACCACTCACTTCTGCCGCATGCTCAACCCCATTAATACTAATTTTTATCGATGCGAAGGGAATGGTTCCTGTCTCAGACTGAGACCTTAATGAGATGAGCTTGTAAAGGTCAACCGATACTTCGACGTATTCTTCACTTACTAGCGCATGAATATCTTCGTCAAAAATTTCTGATTTTTTATCGGCAAGCTCTTTGAATCGACTAAATGCGGCATTGAGCATGTCATCTGACTCCACCTCGATCCCAATTTCAGCTAATCGGGTTTTAAAGGCATTTCTACCAGAGAGCTTACCTAATGATATTTTATTAGCTCCCCAACCCACATCCTCGGCCCTCATAATTTCATAAGTTTCCCGGTGCTTTAATACCCCGTCCTGATGGATTCCTGACTCATGAGCAAAAGCATTTGCACCGACAATGGCTTTATTTGGCTGCACTGGATAGCCGGTAATAGTGGAAACTAGTCGTGATGTCGGAACGATCTCGCTAGTATTGATTGTGGTTTCTAAGTTAAAGATATCTTTTCGGGTTTTAATTGCCATAACAATTTCTTCTAAGCTGGCGTTACCAGCTCTTTCACCCAGCCCATTAATAGTACATTCCACCTGTCTGGCACCATTGATAACCGCTGACAATGAATTTGCTACAGCCATACCTAAATCATTATGGCAATGTGTAGACCAAATCACTTTGTCCGCGTTAGGAACCTTAGCAATAAGCGTTCCCACTCTCTCACCCCAAGCATGTGGAATGGAATACCCTACGGTATCAGGCACATTAATGGTCTTAGCCCCAGCCTGAATTACTGCATCAAAGACCTCAATCAAAAAGCTTATATCTGACCGCACCGCATCTTCTGCTGAAAACTCCACATCATCGGTAAAGTTTAAGGACCACTTAACGGCCTGGACTGCTCTTGCTAAGACTTGATCCGATGTCATTCTTAACTTGTTTTCCATATGAATGGGGCTGGTTGCAATAAACGTATGTATTCTTCTTGACTGAGCATCTTTTACTGCATTTCCAGCTTTTTCTATATCAGACTCTATCGCCCTAGCTAATGAGCAAACAGTACTTTTCTTAACGGCTTTTGATACGGCTTGAATTGCCTCAAAGTCCCCTGGGCTTGCGGCAGCAAAACCTGCCTCAATAACATTGACCCCAAGCTTTTCTAATTGCTTAGCTATTCTGACCTTTTCTTCCTTGGTCATTGATGCGCCAGGACTTTGCTCGCCGTCACGTAGCGTTGTATCAAATATGATGAGTTGTTCAGTCAAAGATATTCCCGTCTAAAATACTTTTACTTTTCTTCATTTTTCTTTTAAAGAAGCTTACATAACCGGACAATGCGTAACCTAGAGAAAGTAAAAAAATAATTTCAGCTGGGTTATGCGAAATTATCCCAAAGATAAAAACAATAACTAAAATGGCAATAAATGGCTGGCTTTTTCTTAAGTTAATATCTTTGCCGCTGTAAAACCGTAAATCACTAGTCATAGACAAGGCAGCAAAGATCGTTAGGATAAATGCGAACCATTGCATCTGAAAAAAACCTAAAAATATTTCGTCACCGCTGACACCGTTGTCAAAGGATAACCATATAAAGCTAGCCATCAACGTTGCGGCGGCGGGTGATGGAAGCCCTGAAAAATCTTTCTTATTATCAAGATCTAACTTCACATTAAATCTGGCTAATCTGAAGGCGGCACACGTGCAGTATATAAATGACGCAATCCATCCTAATTTACCTAGTGGTTGCAAAGCCCAGACATACACCACTAAGGCTGGAGCCACTCCAAATGACACCATATCGGACAAACTATCGTATTCAGCACCAAAGTCACTCTCTGTATTTGTTAACCTAGCCACTCGACCATCCAAGCCATCCATAATAAGCGCGGCAAAGATTGCTAATGCCGCATGGTCGTATGCTCCGTTCATGGCCTGAACTATGGAATAAAATCCGGCAAATAAAGCGCCTGTAGTAAATAAATTGGGCAACAAATAAAAGCCTTTTTTGCCTAACGAATTTTTTGTAATGTTTTGTTTTGTATTATCCATAATCAAACTAAATTCTATCCTAGAATCACTTAATATTCATCGTTAAATGGTATGAAAGTACCTATAATACTAACTATTACTCAATAAAAAGAATGTTTAATGAAATTTAATCTCTTAGCCCAAGATGGGGAGGCACGTCTTGGTTCAATCAAGACAAAACATAGCACCATACAGACGCCAGTTTTTATGCCCGTAGGAACTTATGGTGCAGTGAAGTCGTTAACGCCCGATCATTTACACAACATACAATTCGATGTGATTCTAGGCAATACTTTTCACTTATGGTTAAGGCCCGGTTTGGAGGTTATTGAGTCACACGAAGGTTTGCATAAATTTATCAATTGGAATAAATCCATACTAACCGATTCTGGAGGATTTCAAGTGTGGAGTTTAGGTAAATTAAGAAAGATAACCCAGGAAGGGGTGACATTTCAATCACCTATTAATGGAGATAGTTGTTTTTTAAGTCCTGAGATTTCTATGGAAATTCAAAAAAAACTTAACTCTGATATTGCTATGATTTTCGATGAATGTACCCCTTACCCCGCATCTTTTGAGGAGGCTAAAAAATCGATGCAGTTATCGGAAGACTGGGCATATCGAAGTAAAGTGACTTTTCAAGATAGCAACAATGCTTTATTTGGTATTGTCCAGGGTGGCATGCATGAAGAGTTGAGAGATCAATCCCTAAAAACACTGACTAATATTGGTTTCGATGGCTACGCTATTGGAGGTTTGTCGGTAGGCGAACCTAAGCAAGATATGCATCGCATTGTTAAATATATTGCACCGAGAATGCCTGCTGATAAACCTCGGTACTTAATGGGTGTTGGGACTCCTGAAGACTTAATTAACTCAATTGAGCACGGTGTGGATATGTTTGACTGTGTCATGCCAACTAGGAATGCTAGAAATGGTTGGTTATTTACGCGGTACGGTGATATCAAAATTAAAAATGCACGCTACAGGAACGATCTCTCTCCCATTGACCCGACATGTCAGTGTCATACCTGCCAAAACTATACCCGCGCATACCTTCATCACTTATTTAAAATTGGTGAGATGTTAGCATCAACCCTACACACCATTCATAACCTGTACTTTTATAAACAAATGATGCTTGAGATTGGTGAGGGCATTAAAAACCAATCCTTCCAAACATATAAATCCAACTTTTTAAAAGAACGTAAGACTAATGAATAGATGCTTGTCTTATGATAAAATCTAGCTCTTTTTAAGGAGTCAAAAAATGAATGAAGGTTTAATGAGTTTTCTACCGTTTATCATAATATTTATTTTATTTTATTTTATGCTAATTCGTCCGCAAATGAAGCAAGCGAAAGACCACCGATCAATGGTAAGTGCTTTGAAAAAAGGCGATGAAGTCGCAATGAGTTCTGGTATTATTGGCAAGATTATTACTCTCGGAGACCAATTCGCAACTATTGAAGTCGCAAAAACTGTTGAGATAAAAATTCAGAAACAAACCATTCAGACTTTGCTTCCTAAGGGTACGATTAAGTCCATATAATTTAAACTGAAATAATACACATGAATCAATTCTCAAGCTGGAAATACGGCGTTATCATTATCACGGTTATATTGAGCTTAGTTTATGCTCTGCCTAATCTTTATGGTGAGTCACCAGCCATACAAATCATGCCTATTAAGTCCGGAGAGAAAATTGAAGCATCTATTCTCGCATCAGTAGAGAATGGTCTAAAGGAAAAAAACTTAACGATTGCCGGACTGATAATAGAGCCTTTTAGTATTAAAATTAAATTCTCATCTCCAGATGAGCAATTAGCAGCCAAATCTTACGTCCAAGATGTCTTGGGAGAAAGTTATGTGGTTGCCTTAAATTTAATATCTAATTCTCCAAGCTGGCTTACCAATATTGGGGCTTTACCTATGTATTTAGGGCTTGATCTAAGGGGTGGGGTCCATTTCCTGATGCAGCTCGATCTTTCTAAGGTTACCGAAAAGAAAAGCGATGGTCTTCTCCAGGATACAAGAAAATTATTGCGTGATGAAAAAGTTAAGTACTTTGCTTCTAAAAAAATTGGTAACTCTATCGAGATTAAGTTTAGGTCGTTAGATGACTTAGGTAAGGCTAAGGATATTATTCGAAGCCAAGGCGGTGGGCGAGGTATTTTTGGTGGAAGTGTAGCTAAAACGACAGAGGCCTATGAGTTTTCTGAAATAAATAATGCAAATGAATATATTTTGGTGGTTAAAAGTAATGAGATCTCCAACGAAGATACCATTAGCTTTGCACTCAAGCAAAACCTTGAGACACTAAACAACCGTGTTAATGAGTTGGGTGTGGCAGAACCTAT
>DGAZ01000043.1:103807-115481 GCA_002384685.1 Methylophilales bacterium UBA4017
GGCAGTCTTCCCCCAGGGACTGAGCTATACAAAGATCGTTTTGGTAACCCCATTCTAGTAAAAAAAGAAATTATTCTTACTGGAGAAAGAATTATTAATGCAGGACCGGGCGTTGACCAACAAACCGGGCAATCAATTGTATCTATCACTTTGGATAGCGCAGGCGCTAATATTTTTAAACAAGTCACACGTGAAAACGTTGGTAAAAGAATTGCGTTGCTATTGATAGAAAAAAATATTACCGAGGTTATTACGGCACCTGTGATTAAAAGCGAAATAGGTGGTGGTAGAGTTCAAATAACGGGAATGCGAAATGCCCAGGAAGCAACTGATGTAGCCTTGTTATTGCGCGCTGGGTCGCTTGCAACCCCAATGGAAATTGTGGAGGAAAGAACCGTTGGTCCAAGTATGGGAAAAGAAAATATTGCTCGTGGGATCAATTCGACTATATGGGGCTTCTTGGCAATAGCCATTATGATGGCATCCTACTACATGCTATTTGGCGTGATTTCCGTTATTGGGCTGTCCGTAAACTTATTATTTCTAGTAGCCTTGCTCTCGGTTATCCAAGCAACGCTGACGCTTCCAGGTTTAGCCGCAATAGCTCTGACACTGGGTATGGCAATTGATTCTAATGTATTAATTAATGAAAGAATTCGCGATGAACTGAGAAATGGTAATACTCCGCAAGCTAGTATTAAAATAGGTTATGAGAAGGCGTGGGGGACTATTCTTGACTCCAACATTACTACTATGATAGCTGGCATAGCTCTATTTATGTTTGGATCTGGCCCGATAAAAGGCTTTGCTGTCGTGCATGTTTTAGGCATCATCACCTCTATGTACAGTGCAATATGGGTATCCAGATCTATCGTGAATTATATTTATGGTTCAAGGCGTAAATTAGATTCACTCTCAATTGGAGAAATATTTAAAGTGGAAAATAACTAAGTATGGAAATTTTTAGAGTCAAGAAAGATATTCCTTTTATGAAATACCGAGGTATCTCGGCGGTAATATCCACCTTAACGTTTGTACTTGCTGTCGCCTTTTTAAGCATCAAGGGATTAAACCTTGGAGTTGATTTTACTGGTGGGACTATCATGGAGGTCAGCTATCCAGAGGCCGCAAATATCGAAAATATTAGGGGGACATTAAGTGCGCTAGACTTGACTGATACCCAGGTACAAAATTTTGGCACCGCCCAAGACGTTTTAATTCGCCTCCCCATCAAATCAGATCTCTCGATTGCCGAGCTATCGGAAAAAGTTGCTGCTGCGCTAAAAATTGATAATGAGGGTGTTGAGATTATGCGAGTGGAGTCGGTTGGAGCTCAGGTTGGAGATGAGTTATATGAAGACGGTGCGCTTGCAATCCTATTTGTCTGTATGGGCATTGTTCTTTACTTGACCATGCGATTTGAATGGCGTTTTGCTATTGCGGCTATTGTCGCTAACCTCCATGATGTCATTATTATTTTAGGTTTTTTTGCCTTCTTTCAATGGGAATTTAATCTGACAGTGCTGGCTGCAGTTCTAGCTGTATTGGGTTACTCAGTCAATGAGTCCGTAGTGGTTTTTGATAGGGTACGGGAGAATTTTAGAAGGATGAGGAAAGCATCTGTTGAAGACGTCATAAACAATGCCATTACTCGCACTATGTCCAGAACAATTATGACCCATTTATCTACTCAGACAGTTGTTATATCTATGCTTATCTTTGGAGGAGAGATACTGAATAACTTTGCCTTGGCATTAACTATTGGCATTTTGTTTGGGATCTATTCATCAATCATGGTGGGCTGCCCTCTTGCTATGTGGCTAGGAACAAGTCAGTCTAACTTAGTGATAGCAAAGCCTGAAAGTAAAAACAATCCAGACGCTTTATAATTTATTACAGTGACGCACTTTTCATTAGCGAATCAATTAATCTTACTAGCAAGCTTGCTGATAATATCAGCCTTTTTTTCCCTATCTGAAACGAGCTTGATGTCCGTCAATCGTTTTAGATTGAAGCATCTTGCCAGGAAGGGTAACCGAGGCGCCATTCTAGCCTCAAAACTTCTAGATGAAACCGACAAATTATTAAGCGTCATTCTTTTATGTAATAACTTTTGCAATGCAGCAGCAGCAACCTTAGTTACCATCATCGCCGTTCAGCTCTATGGTGAGGATGAAGCCATCATTATGTCGGGAACCGTTATAACCACTTTCCTTATACTAATTTTTAGTGAGATATCACCAAAGGTTATTGCTGCAGCACATGCGGAAAGATTGGCACTTCTATGTAGCTTTGTCTTATTTCCGTTACTGAAAATACTTTACCCCATCGTATGGTTTGTGAATATTTTTGTATTAAGTATCTTAAAAATATTTAATATAAAAATTAACTTTACGCAAAATCATTTAATTACCATGGACGAGCTTAAAAGTATTATTAGCGAATCAGGACAATTTATCCCAAACAAAAATAAATCTATATTCCTCAATTTAATTGACTTAGAAAAAATTACCGTTGAAGACATTATGATGCCACACACGAATATTGAATCGCTCAATGTAAGTCAGTCAGTAGAAGATATGTTAAACAAGGTATCTAGCTCTCACAATCAAAGCATTCTATTTAAGAAAGAAGACAATGAATCCATTGAGGGCGTTTTAGAGATCAATAAACTACTCAAGCTTTTGATCAAATCAAAAGACGGTACTATTGCAAAGCAACAAATCATGGATATTATTGATGAGCCCTACTTTATTCCCGCCGGAACCAGCCTGTATAAACAGATACAGTATTTCCAAGATAATCAGGAAAAGATTGGCTTAATCGTAAATGAACACGGAGAGTTTATTGGGTTAGTTACCCTTGAGGACATCCTGGAAGAAATAGTGGGTGAGTTTAATGTTGAGCTTCCTTCAAAATTATCAAAAATTACGTTTGATAATGATGGGTGGATTGTCGACGGGTCCATTACTCTTCGCACCTTAAACAAAAAAATGAAGCTGAGCCTCCCTACCAGTGGTCCAAAAACATTAAATGGTTTGATTATTGAATTTTTTGAAGAAATTCCTGAGCCAAATACCAGCTTCAAGCTTCATGGTAAAACTATGGAGATAATTAGTGCACAGGATAAAACGGTTAAGACTATTAAAATTTATAAAAGCTAACGACTAAGCTATGGCCCATATTAATCATACCGATGACGTCAAAATAAGTCCTAGTCGAATTAAACCGAAACTTCCCAGTCTTTACAAGGTCATTATACTTAACGATGATTACACTCCTATGGAGTTTGTAGTTTTCAGCATTCAACATGTCTTTAAAAAATCACACGATGAGGCTACAAGAATTATGCTAAAAATTCATACAGAGGGGGCTGGTGTTTGTGGAATGTTTCCTCTGGAGATAGCAGAAACTAAAATGAAGCAAGTATTAAATTTAGCTAAAGAGCACCAACACCCCTTGCAATGTATTATAGAAAAGATATAGTTTAATTTATGATTGCACAAGAATTAGAAGTAAGCTTACATATGGCCTTCATGGACGCGAGGCAAAAACGTCATGAACTGATCACCGTCGAACACCTATTGCTGGCCATGTTAGATAACCCTTCAGCATCTGATGTTCTTAAGTCGTGTGGTGCAAATATTGAAAAATTAAGAACTGATCTAGTCGATCACATTGAAGAGCATACGCCCATCGTAGATGGAAGTGATGAGGTCGATACTCAACCTACCCTCGGATTTCAACGTGTTATACAAAGAGCAATGCTACACGTCCAATCTTCCGGAAAGAAAGAAGTCACTGGTGCTAACGTTTTAGTAGCTATCTTTGGTGAAAAGGATTCTCATGCTGTTTACTTTCTTCATCAGGAAGGTGTTGCTAGGCTAGATATTGTTAACTTTATAGCTCATGGTATCTCTAAAGTTGCAGAAACAAGTGATAACGAAGAACCGGTCAGCGGAGGGGATACCGAGGTTAAAAGCAACAAAGGCCTAGAAACCTATACTATCAATCTTAATAAATTGGTTGCTCAAGGAAAAATTGACCCTTTAATTGGAAGAGACTCCGAAGTTGAAAGATTAATTCAAATATTATGTAGGCGAAGAAAAAATAACCCCTTGCTTGTAGGTGATGCTGGAGTTGGAAAAACCGCGATTGCAGAAGGTCTTGCTAAAAAAATAGTAGAAAATGATACGCCTGAAATTTTGCGAGGCATGGTTATTTACTCACTTGATTTGGGGGCACTTATTGCTGGGACCAAATATAGGGGAGATTTTGAGCAAAGATTGAAAGACGTGTTAAAGCTCTTAGCTGAACAAGACAATGCCATATTATTTATTGATGAAATTCATACTATTATTGGTGCCGGTTCCGCAAGTGGTGGTACATTGGATGCGTCCAATCTTCTAAAACCAGCTCTGGCAAACGGCAATTTAAAGTGTATTGGTGCTACAACCTACCAAGAGTATAGAACCGTATTTGAAAAAGATCACGCGTTGGCAAGGCGTTTTCAAAAAATAGATGTAGATGAGCCTGATGTCGCAACCACTATAAGCATTCTTAAAGGCCTTAAGTCTCATTTTGAAAAACACCATAACGTTAAATTTTCTTCGAGTGCGCTTATTAGCGCGGCTGAACTATCAGCTAAATTTATTAATGATAAGCAGCTCCCAGATAAAGCCATAGATGTTATTGATGAGGCTGGAGCAGCACAGAGAATTCTTCCAAAAGCCAAACAGAAGAAACTTATCGGTTCTAAAGAAATAGAAAACGTTATTGCGAAAATGGCCAGAATACCAGCTCAGAATATCAACAAAGATGATAGAAGTGCTCTTAAAACTCTTGAGAGAGATCTTAAAGCGGTGATATTTGGACAAAATAAAGCAATAGACTGCCTTTCTTCAGCTATAAAAATGGCTAGAAGCGGACTTGGTTCTGATAACAAGCCCATTGGTAGCTTTCTATTCAGCGGCCCAACCGGAGTAGGTAAAACTGAGGTGGCAAAACAGTTAGCTTACATTCTTGGGATTGAATTAGTAAGAATTGATATGAGTGAGTACATGGAAAGGCACTCGGTTTCTAAACTCATCGGCGCGCCTCCAGGGTACGTAGGATTTGATCAGGGAGGTATTTTGACAGAAAGTGTCAACAAAAACCCTCACTCCGTACTTTTGCTTGATGAAATTGAAAAAGCACACCCAGACGTCTTTAATATATTGCTTCAAGTCATGGATAATGGCTTCTTGACTGATAGCAACGGACGAAAAACAGATTTTAGAAATGTTACCTTGATTATGACAACAAATGCTGGGGCCGAAGCCTTATCTAAAGCTTCTTTTGGCTTTACCCATTCAAAAAAATCTGGGGATGAGCAGGAAGATATTAAAAAGCTATTTACTCCAGAATTCAGGAACAGGATAGATGCAATCGTTTCATTTGCAGCACTTGATAACGATATAATCCTCAAAGTTGTGGATAAATTCCTGATTCAGCTTGAGAGTCAACTTCATGATAAAAAAGTTGATGCTACATTTACACCTAAACTTAAAGAGTTTCTTGCTCAAAAAGGCTTTGACCCACAAATGGGAGCTCGTCCAATGGCAAGGCTTATTCAAGATACGATAAGGAAAGCACTTGCCGATGAATTATTATTTGGAAAACTCATTAGCGGGGGAGAGATAGAAATAGATATAAGCGAGGATGAAGAAATAATCCTAAACTTTACAAACAAAGAAAAAGTCTCTGCTTAGTTAGTAAATTCTGGTCTTATCATAGCCCTTAAAAATAGCTCGTCACTTCCCATGAGCTCAAACCACTTCTTCGTCTTAATTAGCTTTATGTTCGTAAATCGATCAATATCAACATGGGCAAATTGCCTTATAAAAGGAAATATCGCAATATCTGCAAATGAAACTCGGTTACCAATCAAAAATTTATGGTTGCCTAGACAGATCTCAAGAGACTCTAAAAACAGCAACCCCTTTTTAAAGAGATCATCTCTGACTAAAATATTTTCAATAGGCTCGTACTTATAGGCATCTAGTTGTTTTTTAAACTCACAATCATTAACTGTTATTAAGTTGTCGGTCACCTCTCGTTCATGCTGACTCAATATTATTAAATGATTAGACTCGTCAGAAATTGCATAGGCCCACAACATAATATCAAGGCTTTCGTCAATAACCTTGTTATTGTAAAGAAGTACTGGGACAGTGGCTTTTGGACTTAACTTAATTAACTCTTCTGGCTTGTCTCGGAGTGATATTTCATAAGCATCGAAACTTATATTGGCACTCAGCATAGCCATCCGAGCTCGCATGGCATAAGGGCATCTTCGGTATGAAAATAAAAAAGGTTTATCGATATCTCTACTACTGAATTCTTTTACATAATTCATGAATAAGATTATGCCCTTTAAAAATTAGTCCGGAATATATTTGAATGAGATCGGCCCCATTTTCCAGCCTATTTAACCCGTCATCTCCGCTCATAATCCCACCGACACCAATGATAGGAATTTCCTTTTTCAGGCGCTGATATATATATTTTTGTGTTTTTAATGCATCTTCGTAGAGCGGCTTCCCAGAAAGACCACCTTCCTCAACGTGCTGAGGATTAGATTTGACTGTCTCTCTTTTGATAGTTGTATTAGTGGCAATAATTCCATCAACTTTAAATTTTAGAGCAATATCACAGATATTATTTAAGTCATTAATAGAGGTATCCGGTGAAATTTTTACTAAGAAAGGGGTGTATTTATTATGGTACTTACAAAGCTTCTTTTGTTCTGATTTAATAGAGGAGATTAAATTCTCAAAAAAATCGTACCCCTGTAATTGCCTCAGATTTTTAGTGTTAGGTGAAGAAATATTGATCACAATATAACTTGCGTATAAATAAGATTTACGAAAACAAATAAGGTAATCATCGGCAGCACTTTCAATCGGAGTGCTGAAGTTTTTACCGATATTAATTCCTAAAACTCCAGAAAAATTGGATGACTTAATATTGTTGATAGCCCTGTCTATGCCAACATTATTAAACCCAAATCGGTTAATTATACCTTCCTCTTCGGTGAGTCTAAACGAACGTGGCTTTGGATTTCCTGGTTGTGCTAAGGGAGTAATTGTTCCCACTTCAATAAATCCAAATCCTAGTTTGGAAAGAATATCTAAGTACTCAGCATTCTTATCAAGTCCAGCAGCTAATCCAACAGGGTTTTCAAACTTAATATTAAATACAACCCTAGACTTACATTTCGGAACCTGAGGCAAGAGGCACAGAAGCCCTAGGCTGTTTACTATTTTTAATCCCCACATAGCAATATGATGTGCCACCTCAGGATCGAATAAAAATAATAATTTTCTAATAATTAAATACATTCTTTAAATTTTAACTGATGTTTTTTTAATCAGTTAATATATCACCATAATGACCAAAAATAATTCAATTAATCTGCTCAAAAATTTAACTCCAAGTGCCTTTTTAAAAAAATACTGGGGTAAACAAGCTCTATTCTTAAACAATGTAATTGATATAAGTGGTGCAGCACTTTCGAAGCGCATTGTTTTTAATTTAATTAAGAGTGAAAACATTGAATCAAAAATAATTTCATTTGAAGACGGTGCTATCCAAACAGCCTATGGACCATTTAATAAGATTAGAGATGATAAGCACCACTCATTGCTTATTCATAAATTTAATCTTATCCATCAATTCTCATATGATTTATTCCAAAGTATTAACTTTATTCCCTACTGTCTGCATGATGACGTAATGATGAGCTTTTCCTCTAAAGGAGGCGGTGTTGGTCCTCATTCAGATTCTTATGATGTTTTTTTAATTCAGGGTCAAGGAGAGAAGAGCTGGGATATTGGCGTAACTGATAAAAAAAGGTTTCAATCTGCTGCTGGATCTCATAATACTAATGAATTTACGTCAACACAACAATTTATAGCAAAGCCTGGTGATGTGTTGTATGTTCCTCCCTTTACTCCTCATCACGGTGTTTCGCTGACTGACGATTGTGTTACCTACTCTATTGGGTTTCGATCACCAAGCAACAGTGAGATTAGAAACCGTTACCTTGAATTTTTATTAGATGATAATCAGCAAAGTAATATATTGTTTAAAGATCTGCGTCTTGATGAACATGCCAAAGCATCTATTCCAGATTCTCTTGCCTCTTTTATTAAAAAAAATATAACCATACATAACGAACCAGATCGTATGAATGACTTTGTTGGTATTTTTCTCTCAGAACCTCACGATACTGCAATTTTTACAAAGAAAAAGATTACAGAAAAAACATTCAGGAAGATTGATATCGAGACAATGCTCTATCTTGATATTCATACAAGGGCAGTTATTCACCAAAATAACTTTTACATAAATGGTGAGAAGGTAGTTGTTGCCAAGAAGAACTATATCTTTTTTAGTGCCCTTTTTAACCAGAAGAAGATGCCTATTACGCCAAATAAAGCCAATAGCGACCTAGCTGAGGCCATCATATACTTATTGTCCGAAGGATACATAACTTTTAAAAAATACCACTTTATGATTTAAACGGTCACCCAATCAATACCATGGTCTTGGCTTATTATCTTTACGAATGAGCTTTCTTTTCCTATCGCATCTCCAAGGATTTTTTTTACTATATCCGGGTGATTATTTTTATCACTTAAGTGGGCTGCGCCAATAAATTTAAATCCTTCGGCATTAATCTCTTTTAATATTTTTGCTGCTTCGTGATTGCTTAAGTGGCCATATCTTCCTCCAATTCTTATCTTTAAGCTCTCAGGGTATTCTGACTGATTCAACATTTCCTGGTCATGATTTGCTTCTAAGACAAGTGACTTAACATTGGATAGTGATCCGATTAAATTTTTACTTCCATATCCAAGGTCGGTAATAATTGCAAATGATGTCGCATCAGTCTCAAACTTGAACTGAACAGGTTCCCGTGCGTCGTGAGGAACAACAATAGGTGTCACTACAATTGCTTTAATATTAAAAGTAGCCAGGCTATCAATAAATCGGTATTCAATATCAAATGAATTTTTAATTTTTTTTGCGCACATTTTAAACGTGCCATGTGTAAGGTAAACTGGGATGGTATGCTTGTTAGCTAAACTAAATGCTCCTCTGATATGATCCTCATGCTCATGGGTAAGCAATATGGCTGTTATGTCTTCTGCATTGATATTCAGATTTGCTAACCTTTTTTCCGTTTCCGCTAAACCAAAGCCACAATCGACTAACAGTAAAGTATCATTATCCTGAACAACAAAAGAATTACCTAGGCTCCCACTTCCTATGGAACAAAATTGCATTTACTTAACTTGCTCGTAAATAATCCTGAGTACTTGTTGGCCTTGCTTGGAGTTATTATATGATCCGTCCGGATGCTCTAAATATACTTTAGCCATACCGTCCATATCGACAATTTTTACTCTATATCGATTCTCATTGCCTGGGTTATCGTCTTCGGAGCCCCATAAATCAAATAGTGAAAAATCTGTCTCTGAGTATGGTTTTCTAGCGCTGTCGTCTGCCTTATTTAAAACAGCTCCTGGTGATGGAGCAGACAGCTTCTCCTTTTTACCTTCGCTATCCTTAGCTTTTTCATTACTTTCGCCATCATCCCAAAACATCAAGCTATCTAAAATACCTTTCTCTTGTGCCACTTCTTCGCCGGGCAATTCTAAATCCTTATATTTCACGTAGAAAATTCCCTCACTTCTATCTCTGTCTTCCGTTATAAAGCCGATGATGTCAAGGGCTAAACCTAGTCTTCTCCATGCCCTGTCATATGGATCGGCCATTTTAATAAAATAGCCCTGCTCTGAATTAACCAGTTCAGCTTTGATTATTTCTTGTGGGTTCTGAATTCTTTCCTTAGCATCAAAATCCGTTGATCCAAGCTTTATCATTAACCTTCTCAGTATCTCAGAATTTATCTCGTAATCATCAATCTTAGTATCATCATTAATTTTCATCTCTTGATTTTGTGTTTCACCATCTGATTTATAGCCTTCAATTGCATATATACTTTCTGGGTTATAGCCTGATTCTCTTGTGGCAAGTATTCTTTTATGTTCATCGGAACCTGAGTTAGACGACCTGTGAGAAAGGAATATCTCCGTTGTGCCTTGTTGCGAACCATTTTCTAACCTTGTTCTAAACTTTCTTCTATCTGCAAAACCACTCATATTGTCTAGCCAGGCATCAAGTTTGGATGCAACCCCCTCGTTCGATTTTAGTTCGGACGTCTTAATCCATTCCGTTTCAATTACTCCGGTCCGCTTATTTGCTACCTTCACCCTAAACCCCATGTCCTCCCAAAAATCTTGCACATGAGGCCACACCGTATCAGGATCTTTTTTAACAAGGAGCCATCGCATATTGCCTGATTTGATAATTTTTAGCCCCTGAGGATCTTCCACAACTTTCACCGCTTTACTTTGGGGTGCATTTTGTTTCTTTTGATAATTTTTATAGGACTTTCCTTCGCCTGGTACCTCGTAATCGGATTGCGTCTCTATCTGACTAAGGTCAGGGGGAATTTCAAGTTTTCTAGCCCTTGATGAACTAACGTAATCAGGGGCTGTTATATCGTCAATAATATCAAAATCTGATATCGATGAGCAGGACACCCCTAAAAAAATTGTTGCAAGTAGTAAAAAATGTTTACGCATCAGCAGCTACCAAGGCTTTGATAACAAAGCTTTCATGGTCTTTATGTAATGCCACCATGGGCAGCCGCATAAATGGTTTAATTATACCTTTGTAGGCAAGTATCCATTTAACTGGGATAGGATTTGATTCAATAAACATCGCTTTATGCAACAATGCCAACTTGGCGTTTAGTTGCTTTGCCTCAGATATACTCTGATTATTAATCAAGCTACATATCCGGTGCATCTCAAGGGGTTTAACATTTGCAGTAACTGAAATTACTCCGTTTCCGCCCTCCTCCAAAAACTCAACAAAACTCAAATCATCTCCACTAATAAAAGAAAAATTGCCATTTACTTCATTTTTTATAGCTTTTATTCTAGATATGTCGCCCGTAGCATCCTTAATCCCCACTATATTGTCCACAGAACTTAATTCGATAACGGTATGATTTTCCATATCAACACCCGTTCTTGATGGGACGTTGTAAAGAATCTGCGGTAGATTAACTGCGCGAGCTATTGCCTTGTAGTGCTCAACTAACCCCCTTTGGGAGGGCTTATTGTAATAAGGAGTAACTAGTAATGATGCGTCTGCACCAGCTTTTTTAGCGGCTTGCGTTAAGTAGATAGCTTCTTTTGTTGAATTTGCCCCTGTTCCAGCTATTAAAGGTACCCTGCCTCGTATAAATTTTACTGCTTGCTCTATAAGGTAAATATGCTCATCAAAGTCTACCGTCGCAGCCTCACCAGTCGTCCCAACGACACAAATACCGTCAGAATGATTTTGAATATGAAAGTCTAATAACTCGTTATAGCTCTTAATATCTAACGAACCATCGGCATTCATTGGAGTAACAAGCGCTACGATACTTCCTTGAAACATAATTTTCCTATATCAAATTTACTTAAAGATTCTACTTGAAACGTACTATTAGTGGTTGACATTTCTTTATAACTAAAAAGTATATAATAATAATAATATATTACTTAAAATT
>DGAZ01000049.1 GCA_002384685.1 Methylophilales bacterium UBA4017
CCAGGGATAGTATTTACTTCTATTACAAAAATTTCATTTTGATGATTAATCATAAAATCAACTCGGCCCCAGCCAGAGCACCCGAGCGCATTAAATGCTCTAATTCCTAAGGCATTAATATCAGAGACTAGCTTTTCATTAAGCATTGCAGGGCAAATAAATTCTGTATCGTCACGGTTATACTTTGCTTCATAGTCATAAAAATCAGTTTTTGGACGTATCTCGACGATTGCTAAAGGCTCATTATTTAGTATGGGTAGAGTAAATTCCCTCCCGCAAATCGTCGTTTCAGCAATAACAGTATTATCAACCTCATACGCACACTCAAACGCGGCATGATATTGCTCCGACCTTGTAACTTTACTAACCCCTAGACTTGAACCAGAATTTGCCGCTTTTATAAAAAAAGAAGTTCCAAGGCGAGATTGGACCTTATCATAAATCGATCTTGCATTTAATTGCATAAAGTTCGGAGTGCTTATTTTTGATTTCCTCCAGATATCTTTGGACAAAAGTTTATCCATTCCTAATTTTGATGCTTGAGCGTTACTACCAGTATAAGGAATTTTTATACTGTCTAGATATGCTTGAACCTTTCCATCTTCTCCATCTTTACCGTGAAGACAAATAAATGCTCTGCTACATTTATCCAATATATCCAATGAATCAAACTTTGGATCTAAAGCAAATGTTTCTATTTTAGAATGATGCAATGAAGCCAGAACGGCTTCTCCACTCTGCAGTGATATTGCTCTTTCATTTGACTCTCCCCCTAGTAAGACAGCAACTTTACCATAATCAATGAGAGCCAATTTCTTCTCCAATAAATCTAATTTCAGTTTCAAGTGTAATTTCTTTAACTTCAAATACTTTTATTTTAATATGTTTAATTAATTTCTCTATGTCGAATGCTGATGCGTTGCCTAGGTTTATAATAAAATTTGCATGCTTTGTAGAAACTTGAGCTCCTCCAATAGAAAAGCCTTTTAAATCAGAATCCTCAATTAATTTAGCTGCAAAATTATTTGGTGGATTTCTAAAAGTTGATCCAGCGGTTGGCCAATTTAGCGGCTGGGTCTCCTTCCTGTGCCTCAGAAGATTCTTGATAGCATTTTCAGCAACTTCTTTTTTCCCTTCGGGAAATATAAACCATGCTCCAAGAAAATATTCATTATTACTTTTGTTATTGATTACTTTTCTGTATCCAATATCAAACTCATCTTTATATCGAGTAACTTGATTTCCGTTCAGATCAATTAGCAAAACTTTTGATACGAAGTCCCACGCTTCTGATCCATAACATCCTGCATTCATTGCTAGAGCACCACCAACTGTTCCTGGAATACCCGCTAGAAAAGCAGATCCTTCATGCCCAGTTTTTGCCACATGTTTTGCTAACTTTGAGCAACTAATCCCAGCTTCTGCATAATAATATCCGTGTTCCTGGACAATATCGCCCATAGCCTTATTCATCATTATAATTGTTCCTTCAATTACCCCGTCCCTGAATAATGTATTCGATCCTAACCCAATGAAAGTTAAGGGATATTCCATTAATTTTGCTTTAATGTGACTAGATAAAACATTTATATCTGTGCAAATATAAAAATTTTTAGCTATCCCACCAACTCTCCAGCTATTAAATTCTTTTAACGAAACATTGTGATGAATTATATTTGCTTCCATAACTAACTGATAAATTGGCTAGCAAAATTTCCTACGGAACCTGCTCCCATGATTACAATGATGCTATCTTTTGTTATGTTGTCTAAAATAATTTTATTGGCTCTTTTACCATTTGGGAGGTGATATGCGTCTGCTCTGGTTATATCTTTTAATAGTTTTTCTGATGAAATTCCAGGGATAGGCTCTTCACCTGCGCTATAAATATCAAACAGGAAAAGTTTCTGAGGAATCTGAAATACCGATAAAAAGTCATCGTAACAATCCTTGGTTCTTGTATATCTATGGGGCTGAAATACTAGAGCAATATCTTTATTAGGAAATCCTTTTTTTGTCGCTTCTAGAACGGCCCTAATTTCTGTGGGGTGATGTCCGTAGTCATCAATAACGATAAAGTTTTTATTATTTTTGCTAATATCTCGGTAGACATCATACCTTCTTGCAACACCCTCAAATTCCTTTAATGCTTTTTGAATGTGTTTGATAGATACACCGTATTCCAAACCCACAGCAATTGCCGCCAGAGTATTATTTACATAATGAATACCAGGTAAATTTATACTGACATCGAACTTAGAGTTTGTATAACGCTTGTCATGCACAACAAAGGTCATCTTATTTTCGAAGTGTACCAATGAAATAGCTTGGATTTGAGCTTGACTTGATAGACCATAAGTAACAATAGGCCGCAAGATATTTGGAATTATGTTATTTATCTCACTATCATCTATACATAAAAAAACGTTACTATAAAAGGGTACTTGGTGAATAAAGTCTAAGTAGGTAGCCTTTAGTCTTTCGAAATCTCCTTGGTAAGTCTCCAAATGATCTCTGTCAATATTTGTTACAATCGTATTAATTGGATTTAAATGAAGAAAAGACGCATCTGATTCATCAGCTTCCACCACAAAAATATCCCCTTCCCCTAACTTAGCATTTGCCTTCATTGAATTTATGCGGCCACCAATAACAAATGTTGGGTCTAGACCCCCTTGTGACAATATGCTTGCAAGTAAGCTTGTTGTCGAGGTTTTTCCATGTGTTCCTGCTACAGCAATTCCTTTTTTAAATCGCATCAGCTCTGACAACATCTCCGCTCGAGGAATAATTGGAATATTATTATTTTTTCCCTCCTTGATTTCAATATTATTTTTAGATATTGCTGTAGAAGCTACAATTACGTCAACACCTGCAACATTGGCTGGGGCGTGTTTAGGGTAGACCGTGATACCCATTTTCTTCAACTCTTTTGTTACCTTGGTAATTGCAGCATCTGATCCCGAAACTCTGAATCCTAAATTATGCATAACCTCTGCAATTCCAGACATTCCTGAGCCTCCAATCCCAATAAAATGAATTTTTTTAATCTTATTTTTCATCGGCTATAAGGTACTCATAAATTCTCTTGCATGCCTGTTGCCTAGCTTTAGTTTTAGCATTATTAGCCATTCTTATACATTCTCTTCTATCGATTGCAAGTATGACATTTGCAAGCTCTTGTTTTACATTCTTCTCTAATATAATTTTTGCGGCAGACTTATTCTTTAGAACGTTGGCATTAAGGAGTTGATGATTGTCTACAGCATGTGGGTATGGGATTAAAATACTTGCGACGCCTAGCTCTAAAAATTCAGATACCGTCAGCGCTCCCGATCTTGCTATTACTATATCCGCCCAGGACAAATGAGCACCCATATCTTCAATATATTTTTTAGCTTTTACTTTTAAATTATATTTTTCATAATTTTTGCTTAATTTTTCATAATTTAATGCTCCTGACTGATGAATAATGTCAATAGCCTTATTATTGTTAACCAGCGAAAATATTTCCGGCAATACTTCATTAAATACCCTCGCACCTAGACTTCCGCCAATCACCAGAATGCGTAATGCCCCGGTCCTATCCTTAAATCTATCAATTACCCCTGGAATCTTATAAAGATTTTCTCTTACTGGATTTCCAATAACAGCACCTGTTTTAATGTTATTTTTAAATCCTAGAAATGTCTTTGATACAATTGTAGATAGTAATTTATTGGAAAGCCCAGCTACTGCATTCTGTTCATGAATAACTGTTTTAATTCTCATTAATTTAGCTGCTATAGCTATGGGGAAGCATATATACCCTCCCATCAAAACTAGAGAGCTCGGATTTTCATTACGAAGAATCGAAAGTGATTTATATATAGCAATCATTAGTCTTAATGGTAAATTTATCCATCCAAAAATCCCTTTTCCTCTTACTCCTCTCATGGGGATGGTATAAAAATTTATTAGCTCTTTATCCACCAATTGATTTTCCATTCCTTCTGCGGTTCCAATCCATGAAACTTGATATTTATTCTTATAAAAATATTGTGCTATAGCCAGCCCGGGGTAGATATGTCCTCCTGTGCCAGCTGCAGCAATCATCATTTTCTTTTTTTTAATAATACTGGCCTCTCATATTGCGTCTATTTTCATGATCAATTTTAAGCACTATCGCAACTGCAACCATATTTAACAAAATACCGCTTCCACCAAATGATAGCAATGGTAAAGTTAAACCTTTTGTTGGAAATAAACCTACATTAACGCCCATATTTATTATGCCCTGGGTAGCAAACCAAAGCGCTACTCCTTGAGCCATTAATGCAGGAAAATGTTTTTTATTTTGAATTGATTCTTTTGCAATTCCAAACATTCTTAGAACTAGGTAAACAAATAGGCCAATCACAATAGTTACACCCAATAATCCAAACTCCTCCCCAATTACTGCAAGGATAAAGTCAGTGTGAGCCTCAGGAAGGTAAAGCTGTTTCTCTACACTCCCCCCCAAACCAACTCCAAAATATTCTCCTCTTCCAAAAGCAATAAGTGAGTGTGTTAATTGGTAGCCTTTGCCATAAGGGTCAGCCCAGGGATCTAAAAATGCTACGATCCTTTGCATTCGGTATGGTGAATTAACTATAAGGAAATATATGCTTATTGGAGTAAATATTATTAAACTAAAAAATATTTTAAGTGAGAGTCCACCTAAAAAAAGAATTCCCATAGCAACTATTGTTATTACTGCTAGAGCCCCAAAATCTGGTTCTAACAAAAGTAAAAATCCAGTAAAAACAATAACACCAAGCATGGGTAAAAAACCCTTAACTATGGTTCTCATTTGTTTGGATTTTCTAAGCACATAATCAGATGCATACATTATGGTTGCTAACTTCACAAATTCTGAGGGCTGAAAGTTAACTACGACTAAAGAAATCCATCTCCGGCTTCCGTTAACTTCTCTCCCTATAGCCGGTATTAAGACTAATACTAGCAAAACTAGGCCAATAATAAATAGATACGGGGCCATTCTTTGCCAAAAATATATTGGAATTTGAAAGCTTATATAACCCATAAACAAACCTATCCCAATGTATATAGACTGTCTCAATAAGTAGTAGTGATTTTGATAGTTTGATGACTTACTTGCCGCAGCTACGTCAACAGAAGAGGAATAAACCATTACCAACCCTATACCCAAAAGTAACAAGGTGGCCCAAATCAAATGGTAATCATATATAGGTAAATTGTAGTTTTTTTGTGACGAAAATATTTTCATGGGATCAATCGACCAACTAGTGCTTTGAAGTGATTGCCTCTCTCAGCATAATTTTTATACATATCAAAGCTTGCACATGCTGGGGAAAGTAAAATAACATCATTTTTTTTTGCATATAGATATGCCTTATTAACCGCGTCTTCCATCGCGTGACACCTAACAATCTCTACCGAATCCAAGTCCTTAAAAGACTCAACGAAAAGCTCTGCATCTTTTCCAATCAATAACAGATGACTAACAAACTTTTTCATAGACTCACTTAATAGCAGTAAGGATTGATTTTTACTGTCTCCACCAGCAATTAGGATAATATTTTTTTTTTGATTGAAGCAGTCTAATGCCGCAAGAGTTGACGCAATGTTTGTTGCCTTTGAATCATTAAAATATTCAACATCATCGATTTTAGTTATCCATTCCATTCTGTGGGGAATGCCTTTAAATTCACTTAATATGCTTGCCAACTGCGCTGTAGAGCCTCCCAGAGCCGTAAAAGCTGCAATTCCTGCCATTATATTTAATATATTGTGTTGCCCTGGAATCTTTAACTCTTCAACACTGACTTTGAAACCTTGATCATCAAAAATATATTGCCTATCGTATTGAAAATGTTGTCGATATTTTTTCAGGGTTTGCGCATTATGTTGATTTTTAATATCCCCCTTAAGACTTTCGCCAAATGAGATATCGTTGAATTTTGAGATAATGCTTTGATCTAAATTGCGATTTACAATAGTCCTTTTGCTAGAACTTAATAGCGTCAATTTAGCTTGAGTATATTCCGCCATATCTTTGTGAACATCTAGATGATCTGGTGTTAGGTT
>DGAZ01000030.1 GCA_002384685.1 Methylophilales bacterium UBA4017
AACTCACGGTGGGCGCGAACCCACGTCGGTTTTCAAGACCGGTGCATTAAATCACTCTGCCACTCTTCCGAAAGCGAAATTTTATCATAGCAAACTGATATTGTAGAAATTTATTCTGGAAATAATGTGTCATGAAATCCGAATAAAGACATATCATTCATTCGCATAGGGTAGAGCTTACCGAGCAAGTGATCACACTCATGCTGGACCACCCTTGCATGGAATCCATCGACCTTCCTATCAATAGGCTGACCAAACTGGTCAATCCCTTTATAGTGAATTGCCTTGTATCTGGGTACCACCCCTCTTAAACCAGGAACCGATAGGCACCCTTCCCATCCGTCTTCCATCTCCTCATCGAGTGGGATGATTTCTGGGTTAATAAGAACGGTAAACGGTACCTCCTCCGCATCAGGGTAGCGTTCATTAGAATCAAAACCAAAGATCACCAGCTGGATAGAGAGTCCAATTTGTGGTGCAGCAAGTCCAGCCCCATCATTAGCTTCCATGGTTTCCATCATATCCTCTATGATTTGGTTGAGTTCTGGGGTATCGACCTCTTTGATAGGCTCAGCGACAGCCAACAACAAAGGATCGCCCATTTTTAATATTGCTCTAACGGGCATATGCACTGATGAATGATGCAACAATGCGCATTACATCATTCATCATCCCTTTAGATTTTTGCGTAATGTCTTGATGGGAAATGCCGTCTATGCTGCTTCCCCTTCCGGCAGCCTGATTGGCAACAGGACAAATAGCGGCATAATTAATCTCAAGCTCACGTGCTAAAGAGGCCTCGGGCATGCAGGTCATACCTACAATGGTTGCTCCATCCCTTTCATACCGATCAATTTCCGCCTTAGTTTCTAGTCTTGGGCCCTGAACTGCAGCGTAGGCTCCCCCCAGTGATGCATTAAGGCTGAGCCCCTTCGATATCTTAAGTAAATGTTCCGCCAAACTAAGGGTAAATGGATAAGTGAAATCGATATGATTCACTGGCTCAGCTTTTCCTTCAAAAAACGTATGTTCGCGACCGTATGTGTAATCAATAATTTGGCTGGGAATTACAATTGAGCCAGGGTTTAGGTCATCTTTAATCGAGCCTACGGTTGCAATAGAGATAATATCGGTGACAGCCATATGGCTAAGACCCCAAATATTCGCTCGATAATTAATGAGGTGTGGAGGAATAGAATGATTCTCTCCATGCCTAGGAAGAAAGGCTATTTTTTTATCGTTGAGTGTACATATAGCAATGGGTGCCGACATCGACCCATAAGGCGTGACAATATCTTCGTATGACTCAATGGCTAATCCCTCAATCGTATCAAGTCCAGTACCGCCTATTAAAGCTAACATTAATGATCCTATGACATTAAAAAGTAATTATGGGTATGGCATACTTTCACCATGAGCCATTATATAACGTTAAATCGCGCACGTAATGTTAAAAAACATTATGAAAACTTTCCGGTTGCGTCATTGCTATTCCCAAGAAAGCAACGAGAAGCTGCGACTATATTGTATCAATTTGCCAGAGAGTGTGATGATATTGCCGATGAAGGCAGCCTTACAGCAAAGCAACGAATGACACACTTACTGGAATATAAAAAAGGTGTAAGTGAAATAAATTCAGGCATCACACCAACAAACCCATTATTTGTTGATATCAAACATATATGCGATGAATTTAGTCTAGAACCCGACCTCTTAGATAGGTTGATGACTGCATTTGAGCAGGATATTACAAAAGATCGTTACGAGACTATGGGTGAGGTTGTTGACTACTGCCACAAAGCAGCATGCCCTGCCGGTGAAATGATACTGACATTGTTCGGTGCGAAAAATACAGTAACCGTGAAACTTTCTAATCATTTATGTATTGCCCTCGCCATGATTGGAATGATCCAAGACATCCATGAAGACTTTCTTAAAAACCGCATATACATTCCAAAGGAATACTTTAAGCAGTTCAATGTCACTGAAACCGATATTCACCATAAGGCGTTTACCCCAGACTGGGAAAGATTAAAAAAATTATGGCTTGATATTATTGACCATCACATTGGTTCCGGAGAAGCCCTAAAAAATCATCTAACAGGAAGGCTTAAGCTTCAAATTAAAGTTCTCATTAGTGCCTCTAGATTATTAAGTAAAAGAATGAAACAGGATAAGAGTAATTTATTTGTTAAATCGCCGACTTTAACTAAATGGGACTGGGGAATTTTATTATTTAAGGCGATAATAAGACCATGAATCCAGAACAATATTGTTTTCAAAAAACCCAATCCAGTAAGTCGAGTTTTGCCTTAGGGTTTTTGTTTTTAACTAAGCAAAAGAAAACTGCCCTCACCGCCTTGTATGCTTTTTGCCGTGAAGTCGATGATATTGCCGATGAGTGTAAAGAATATGAAATAGGAAAAAGTAAGTTGGATTGGTGGCGATTAGAGATTGATAGATTGTTTGAAAAAAACCCGCAACATCCAGTGTCAAAAGCTCTACTCCCGCATCTTACGACCTATGACCTGAGCAAGGAATACTTTATTGAAATTATTGATGGTATGGAAATGGACCTTAATTTTAATCGGTATGAAAACTTCAAGCAACTGCAGCTCTATTGCTATCGAGCCGCTTCGGTGGTGGGACTCCTTTCGGCGAGAATTTTTGGTTTTACCAATAAAGATACCTTAAAGTATGCGCATGACTTAGGTATAGCCCTTCAGCTCACCAACATCATCAGAGACTTGGGTGAGGATGCGAGGCGGGGAAGAATTTATGTCCCATTAGACCTGCTTAACGAGTTTAAACTGACAGAAGATGACATTCTCAGCTGTAAGAAAAATCGAAAGCTGGCATTATTGGTGAAGCATTTAGGCGATCAGGCTAATAGTTTTTATCAGTCAGCTATGAGTCGTTTGCCAAAGGAAGACAAGCGAAGGCAAATACCCGGTTTAATTATGGGCAACATTTATTACGCTTTACTCGCTGAGGTGGTATCCAATCAGCCTGACAACATACTAAATATTAAAACACTGCTTCCGCCGGTGAGAAAAATTATTATTGCTATCAGTACGTTTGTGGGTAAATCCTGGGTGAAAAATCCTTAATCACTGATAAGCTTTATTGCCTCATTTAAGGTGCTGACAGGATAGATATCTATGCCATTAATTTTTTGCTTAGCTTGATTGGCTTTTGGAATGATAGCTCGAGTAAAACCTAATTTAGCCGCTTCTTTGATACGCTCCTGACCTCTTTGTACCGGCCGTACCTCCCCTGCCAAACCAATTTCTCCGAAAATTACCGTCTTTTGATCGATGGGTTTATTCTTGAATGAAGACACTACTGCGCAAAGTATAGCCAGATCGACTCCCGGCTCAGTAATCTTCACACCCCCTACGGCATTAACAAAAACATCTTGATCGTTACAAGCAATCCCTGCGTGCTTGTGCAATGCGGCTAATAACATAGCTAGTCTATTATTTTCTAATCCAACAGATAGGCGTTTGGGAGCGTGAGCCTGCGTGCTATCAACCAGCGCCTGTATTTCAATAAGCAAAGGCCTTGATCCTTCTTGGGTTACCGTAATACATGCCCCATTAACCTTGTCTTCGTGATGGGAGAGAAAAAGTGCCGAAGGGTTCGTTACCTCTTTAAGTCCCTTTTCTGTCATCGCAAACACACCTAGCTCATTCACTGCGCCAAATCGATTTTTTGCTGCTCTTATCATTCTGAAACTCGAATTAGTATCCCCTTCAAAATAAAGCACCGTATCAACTATATGCTCCAAAACGCGGGGTCCGGCCAAGGTACCTTCCTTAGTGACATGACCGACCAATATCATAGTGATAGCATTTTGCTTAGCGATCCGAGTTAGTTGTGCTGCGCATTCTCGGACTTGAGTAACTGACCCAGGTGCCGACGTTAACTCTTCGGAATAAATGGTTTGAATAGAATCAATAACTACCACCTCTGGCTTGTGTTTATCAATATTTTTGATGATCTTTTCGAGATTTATTTCTGAGAGCATAGAAATGTCAGACACTTCAAGCTCTAAACGTTTAGCTCTCATCGCAATTTGTTGTGATGACTCTTCACCGCTCACGTAAATAACATTACAAGGTCTATCGGGTTGAGAGGTAATTTTGGATAATGCTTGTATTAAAATAGTCGATTTTCCTATACCAGGATCACCCCCCAGCAATATAACGCCGCCCAAGACGAAACCACCACCAAGCACCCTATCAAATTCTGAGATGCCGGTTTTTCTTTTATCTATTTCGGAGGTTTCCACGTCGCTAAGTTTTTGTAAGCTAGAGGATTGCGCTAATGAAGAAAATCGGTTGTTAGTCTTGCCTTCTATAACTTCCTCAACCATCGTATTCCAAGCGAAGCAATGAGGGCATTGGCCTTGCCACTTTGTTGATTGACCCCCACACTCAGAACAGTTGTAAGCAGTTTTATTTTTAGCCATTGAGATATTCCAGAGGTACACGGCTAGAAGCCGAGATAGCGCATAACAATTCATACCCTACCGTATGAGATTGTCGGGCAACCTCATCAACTAAAATGTCCTTACCCCATAACTCAACAGATGAGCCAAGACCTACTTTTGGAAGCGCAGACAAGTCAACATATAGCATATCCATAGATACTCTCCCCACTGTTTCGGTGACATTCCCGTCGACCATTACAGGAGTTCCAGATGGTGCATGCCGAGGGTACCCGTCTGCGTACCCACAAGCAACAATGCCTACAGTCATTTTATTCGGTGCAGTGAAAACCGACCCATAACCAACCGACTGACCTTTTTCAAGAATTTGGGTAGTAATAATCTTACTATGCAGTGACATTACTGACTTTAACTGGAAATCTTTTCCTGTTTTGTCCTCAAATGGACTGGCCCCATACAACATAATGCCAGGACGAACCCATTCAAAATGCGTTTCTGGATACTTAATAATAGCTGCAGAGTTTGCTACTGAACGCTCATAGCCATCTATCTCCTTGAGGTTATTAAAGCATGTTAATTGTGAAGCGACCCCTTTAACGCCATCGGCATCAGCAAAATGCGTCATCATGACAATATTGCCGACGTAAGGACTTTCTGTTAACTGTTTAAGGATGTTAGGCACTTCGTTAGGCATAAAGCCTAAACGATTCATCCCTGTATTAATTTTCAGGTGGACATCGATGGGTTTAGCAGGCTTTATTTGATTAATATAATTGATTTGTTCTGCATGATGAATCACCGCTCCAATGCCCATATGGCTGCAAACTTTGACTTCGTAGGGCTCAAAAAAACCTTCCAGCAATAAAATATATTGCGTAAAGCCATGCTCTCGTAATTCAATTGCTTCGGATAAGGTAAGTACAGAAAATCCTTCGGCAGCATTTAATGCTCGAGCAGCCTCTATGAGGCCGTGACCGTAAGCGTTTGCTTTAAGGACGGCCATAACTTTACTATTAGGGGCGTACCTTTTAACGCGTGCCAGATTACTAGTGAAAGCAGCGCAATTAAAACTAGCCTTTAATGCTCTCATTATTCAAATCCAACGTCATATCCCACGCCGGCATAATTCTCGAAGCGTGTGTACTTCCCAAGAAATGTTAACTTCACTCTTCCAATAGGACCATTTCTTTGTTTTGCTACAATAATTTCAGCCAGCCCTTTGTCAGCAGATTCTGGGTTATAAACCTCGTCACGGTAAATAAACAAGATGACATCAGCATCTTGCTCAATAGCCCCAGACTCTCTTAAGTCTGACATGATAGGTCTCTTGTCTGAGCGTTGTTCTAAGCTACGATTGAGCTGTGATAAAGCCACTACGGGGACATTAAGCTCTTTAGCTAACGCCTTTAATGATCGTGAAATCTCCGATATTTCTGTTGCTCTATTTTCACCTTGTCGTCCACCAGGTGCCGACATCAACTGAATATAATCAATGACAATCAGACCTAGTTGACCAGCCTGCCTTTGAAGTCTTCGGGCTCTAGCCCTCACCTCAAATGAGTTTAACCCTGACCCCTCATCAATATGGATTGGTGCTTCATTGAGCTGCCCTAATGAATCCGTAAGCTTTTCCCAGTCGTCATCGTCAAGCTGCCCTGTCCTCATCTTGTGCTGATCCACCTTTCCCACTGAACCGATAAGTCTGGTAGTCAGTTGCGTAGCGGCCATCTCCATAGAGAAGACTGCAACTGGAAGTTTTGATTCGATAGCTACATTTTCTGCTATATTAAGCGCAAGGGATGTCTTACCCATCGAAGGTCTTCCTGCAATAATCACAAGGTCACCCGGCTGAAGTCCTGATGTCATCTTGTCTAGATCAGTAAAGCCAGTGGCAACCCCTAGAATATCGCTACCACTCTCCATTCTCTCTTCAACAGTTTTAATAACCTTGGGTAATAAATGTTGAATATCTTCAAAACCAATATTATCTCTTTTACCCGATTCGGCAATCTGAAATATTTTTGCCTCGGATTCATCTAGGAGCTGTTGAGCGTCTCTTCCTTGGGGAGAATAGGCACTTTCTGCAATATCAGATCCTACCTGAACGAGGTTGCGCATAATAGATCGATCTCGAACTATCGTTGCGTAACCACGAATATTAGCTGATGTGGGCGTATTTTCTGCCAACAAACCCAGGTAGGCTAACCCACCCACCGTAGTTAGTTCGTTGTTTTTTTCTAATGATTCACCGACGGTAATAATGTCAGCAGGCTGATTTGCTTCTAAAACCTTAAAGATATGTTTAAATATGGTTTGATGGTCATGCCGATAAAAATCCTTGGTACTGATAATATCAGAGACTTTATCAAACCCCTCGTTATCAATAAGCAAACCTCCAAGCAATGATTGCTCAGCTTCTACTGAATGAGGGGGGAGTTTTAGAGTCTCTATTTGATCATCGGCCATTTTATGATTATAACCAATAAAAAAAAGGCTGCCCTATTGGCAGCCAAAAAAATTAAATTATTTTTATTGTGTTTCGTCTGCAACCACGGTAACAGAAATGCTTGCTGTTACATCATGGTGAAGGGCTACAGTTACTTCAAACACACCAACATTTTTTAATGGTCCTTCAGGCATGCGTATTTCTGCCTTTTCTACCTTATGACCAGCTGCTACTAACAATTCTGCAATATCAATACTCGATACCGATCCAAAAAGTTTTCCGTCGATCCCAGCTTTTTGCTTAATTTCAACTTTAACTCCCTCAAGATCTTTAGCTCTTTTTTCAGCGCCTTTGAGTAACGCAGCTTGCGCTTTTTCAAGCTCAGCTCTTCGTCCTTCAAATTCGGCTTTATTTGCTTCGGTTGCTCTTTTTGCTTTGCCTTGTGGAATAAGAAAGTTACGTCCAAATCCATCTTTTACGTTAACCACATCACCTAAGTCACCAAGGTTAGCAATTTTTTCTAATAAAATAATTTGCATGTTATTTGCCCCTTAGTGTTTGTCAGTATATGGAAGTAAAGCTAAAAACCTTGCACGCTTAACAGCTGTATCTAATTGCCTTTGGTATTTAGATTTTGTTCCTGTTATTCTTGCTGGAATCAACTTACCGTTTTCTGTAATAAAGTCTTTAAGAAGATCTACGTCCTTATAATCGACTTCTTTAATACCTTCTGCAGAAAATCTACAGTACCTTCTTCTTTTATACATTTCTCTTGCCATGTCAAACTCCTATTATTTGTTTATTTGCGTTATATGAAAAATAATTTGATTAGACTTTAACGATCTTTTTTCTAAAAAACCGTGGAATAAACACTTATCCCCCAGTTTAAAGCCTGTTTCTGTTAATTTTCCTATCACTACCGCTTCAATCTCTAAATTTACCGTTTTACTTAATGCCGCTTCACTTTGTTTAGATTGATGCTTTATTCGCATACCTAAAACGGGTAAGCCCGCTGGAGTAAACCGTAAACTATCTAAATGAACAATTTCACCTTCAAGTGAAAAATTATTCAACGCTTATGCTTCTTCTTTTTTGCTTTCTACCTTAGCTTTTGGTTCAGCTTTTTGTTCAGCTACTGCTTCTACTTTTGCTGGGACCTCTTCTTTTGGCTTATCACCAACTAATGACTTAGACTTTTCTTCTTTCATCATTGCTGAAGGATTCGTTACGGCTATTTTGGTAGCAAAAACTAAATGCCTAATTACAGCATCATTAAACTTAAAGCTATGCTCAAGCTCCGCCAATGTTTCCAATGAACATTCAATGTTCATAAGCACATAATGGGCTTTGTGAATTTTTTGTATAGGGTATGCAAGCTGACGTCTGCCCCAATCTTCCAGGCGATGTATCTTGCCTTTGTTTGTTTTTATTATTGCTTGAAGGCGATCAATCATTGCAGGAACCTGTTCGCTTTGATCGGGATGAACAACAAATACTACTTCGTAGTGTCTCATAGACTCTCCTTATGGTTTATAGCCTCCAGCAAATGCTGTGAGACAAGGATTTAAAGAATCCGTATTATAGTGTTTTTTGTAATTAAATCAATGGCTTTTTAAATTCGATCTTTGATGTTAGGGCCATAAACCTTTTCTTTTAAAAATTTAATCTGATCTCGAGTTTTTGCCGCATTTTCAAAATCGAGATCTCGCGCAAATTTCTGCATCACTTTTTCTAGTTTTGATATCTCTTTAAGTATTTGCGGCTCAGATAGATCCTCGTATTTTCTGTTTTCTTTTTTGGCTTCCTGTATTCGCTTGTGCTCGTCCACGTCTTCTAACCCATCAATGATGTCTTTTATTCTCTTTTTTATTCCCACGGGAGTGATGTTGTTATCTTTGTTGAATTGAATTTGTTT
>DGAZ01000020.1:0-2046 GCA_002384685.1 Methylophilales bacterium UBA4017
GTAGTCACCCCAATAGCTTAGACCATAATTGGGAGACAAATTTATATTACCTTGGAATTCAAAGCCATAGAATTCAGCAGGAATATTTTGGTGTTGAAAGACACTTAATGCTTCTTCTTCCCCACCATGATCGTGATACTGTACTTCTCCGGTATCTAATAACGCAATGTAACTACTAAAGTCAGTAAAGTAAGGTGTTAAAGCAAAGCTATTTCCTTGATTTTCCCAGCCTAAGGTAGCGTCTATCGTGTTGGAGCGTTCATCCTTCAACCTTCGATCACCGTGTTCAATCGTCTCTGTGGCATGATGCTTACCATAAACAAATAATTCGTCCTGTGTGGGTGCTCGTTCAGTGTGCGCTAAACTAAAACCTAAGGACCAGTTCTCACTAAGTTTTGAGCTGGTGCCGAACGAGATACTGGTGTTATTAAAAGTTTTTTTAGATGCAGAAAAGCTAGTGCTTGTTTCTTCCAAACCTTCATCTGCTGCACCATCATCACTTGTAAAGCTATTGGCGTCATATTCTTGATAGTCGTGCCTTAGACCAAAAATCAATTGATGGTTACCTACGGCATATCTCTCTAATGCATACAGTCCAATATTATTTCGTTGGTTGTTTGCGATAAAGGAACCATTTTTTTGAGAGAAACGAAATGCACCAAAATCAAGCCCAACTACCCCTCCTGACTGCGATAACAATGAGTGCACAACCTCTATTTTACCGTCCGTACCTTGATCAAAAAAATCCAGGCTAGCCGCACCATCCTCCATTTCTTCGTGCTGATAATCATTGTAACTCAGCTTAACTTTTACTTTATTAATGAGGTTTGAAAGGTCACGCATTTCAAGGACGTACTTATAGTTATCGGACGTTAAATCAATGTATGCACCGTCTTCTAATATGGTCCCGTACTCTTGCTCATGCTTGGCAAACGAGAGGCCGGTATAGCCTTTATCAAAAAAGTAGGTAGCGCCTAATCCACCCCCGCCAGTCTCGCTATATGAGTTTTGGAGCGTGTCTTTGCCGAACTTATCCCTAGTAAACTCAGGATCTGAATTGGCTAATCTTTCTGACACCGAGAATCCGGGAATTTTTAGATTTTTAGTATCACGATTATAAAGATCCAGGTGAAACATTGTATTGTCAGAACCAATATCCACTAGCATTGATCCGGATGACGCAACATTAGGGCCACCATAGCTCGCATCATATTTACCCATTACGCCCTCAACAAATTCAGGATGAATCCGATAGTCAATGATATTGACTACCCCGCCTATAGCGCCTCCTCCATAGATAATGGATTCTGGTCCTCGGATAATTTCAATTTGTTCTGCAGCAAGAGTATCTAAGGCAATGCCGTGATCGCCAGACATGTTGGAGACGTCCCTAACTTGCATGCCATTATTGAGAATTTGAATTCGATTCCTATTCATACCACGAATAACCGGGCGCCCTACACTATCCCCCCATGAACTGTTACTTACGCCGGGAACACTATCAAGCATTAATCCTAAAGAGGAGCTCTTATTATTTTGTAAGTTGACGCCACTTATTATATGAATAGGACGAGACATTTCATCAGAAGACAACTCGAGAGGATTTGCTGTAACGGGTATTTCTTTTAGTGCCAGTGTTTTTTCCACATCGGCATTCACCACAACACTGATAAGCATTATGCTTAACGTTAATTTATTACGCATGTTTATTCCTTAAAATATTAATTTAAATTGATTTAAATTTGTACTTTTAAGGGGTTAATTAAGGTGCGCGTGATTGGTAGGCAGAAAATCTAGCTACAAGAACATTTGTTACTGGGTTGTTCTCAAGAAAAATATTTCCCGGAGCTAAATAGAAGTTTAGTGATTTTTCAAGGCCGTTGGATGTTACAAGGTTATGTTTAAGAAGACAGTCCTCACTATCATGTCCGATCTCGTTGTTAGCCTCATGAAATACGTGCTCAACGTCATGAGACAGGCTTGCTTGGACATTGAAAAGCAATGCAAACAATACAAGGAATAGGTGTATATTTTTTCTAAACATAA
>DGAZ01000020.1:2350-3649 GCA_002384685.1 Methylophilales bacterium UBA4017
GGGTATGTTTTGAGAATGCTGGGAGTTTTGTGCAAATTAGAACGTATAGGGCCAGTTTACTCCCAAAACTAAGACTCTGATTTTTTCATCAAATAGATACTTAAACCTAAAAGCACAGAAATAATGATCTCAATAGCTATCGCCCTAGTAAGGTAGTCTGCTCCATGAATCAATCCGGCATAAATTCTGAAAATTGCAGCAGAGCCCAACAAGCTTATTGTTGTATAAAGCCAAACATATTCATTTCTGTAAGCGCCTATACAAGCCATCAAGCCTGCAGTAAAAAAGAAAGCAGTAAAATCTCCTATTTGCGTGTTCATTCCCATAGTAGTATTTCCAGGCCCTTCTACTAATACCATTGCCAAACCAGCAGCAGCAGATGCAGGATCCAAAATCCAACGTAAGGCTGAGCTAAGCATGAATAAACCAATCACTCCAGATATCACTCTTGCAATCATAATATTCTCTAATTTGTACAAGACCAGTTTACCCCCAGAAAATTAAGTGGGCAAATTGATTATTGGCGATTTTTGTATTCAGGTAGGTATCAGCCATGTAACTGTAGCCAAGATTATTAAAACAAGTGCCAATACTACTAATAATTTTTGAAGTTTCAATGTAGTTTTTCCATATATTTATTTTTTATTTAACTTAATCCAAGCAAAAATTCCAATAATTAGCACACCAATCCATATAAAAATAAAAGCACTACCCATTACGCTACCAATTACTGTGTTTGGGTCAAATTGCGTATTAATTGCAAGGCCAATTACAGCCCAAAGAACCACTGCTATGTATCTTTTTATACTCATAATTATTCTTTCTTACCTTCTGTTTTTTCATAAGACCACTTTTATGGGTGTAAGTAAAAAACTTTATTCATCACTTGCCACTTACCGTCAACTTTAAGCAGATTAAGAAAATCAGTAAAGCGAGAGCCTTTCCAATTATCTAGCTCAATTCTTACACTTGCTGTCGTACCTACGATATCTATTTTTGAGATGTTATAAACTAAGTCTGTCGCTGCACCATTGCCATCATGCCAATCATATAAAGTCTGGATTGGTCCTGCAATCAAATCTTGCCCTACATATCCATACCATGAAGCATCACTATGAAATGTTGGCTTCATTTCAGAGCCTTTGCCTGAAATTGCACCTTTTATATAATGCGATGTTAGTAAATTAGTTATTGCTTTATAGTCATTAAGGTCTGTAGTTATGGTCATCCTAACCTCCCATTTTTTATATAAAACCAGTGTACCCCCAGAGAGTAAAGTGGGCAAATAGGTTGTCATTG
>DGAZ01000009.1:0-1763 GCA_002384685.1 Methylophilales bacterium UBA4017
CGAACTCGGGCGTCATCGTAATAGCCGCAACTAACCGAGCAGACGTCCTCGATAAAGCCTTGTTAAGGCCAGGCCGATTTGATAGGCAGGTAGCAGTATCGCTTCCCGACATTAAAGGTAGGGAGCAAATTCTTATGGTGCATATGAGAAAAGTACCTATCGACCCTGATGTAAAGGCAGATATTGTTGCCCGTGGCACGCCTGGTTTTTCCGGGGCTGATTTAGCTAACCTGGTTAATGAGGCGGCTTTATTTGCTGCAAGACGTAATAAGCGTACAGTGGATATGGAGGACTTTGAGGAGGCTAAAGATAAAATATTTATGGGCCCTGAAAGAAAGTCGATGGTGATGCGAGAGGACGAGAGAAGAAATACTGCCTACCATGAATCTGGACACGCAGTTGTCGCAAAACTTCTTCCTAATGCAGATCCGGTTCATAAGGTTACTATTATGCCGAGAGGTTGGGCATTAGGCCTGACTTGGCAGCTTCCAGAATTTGATCGATTCAGTAGTTTTAAAGAAAAAATGCTGGAAGAAATTGCTATCCTTTTCGGCGGAAGAATTGCTGAGGAAGTCTTCATGAAACAAATGTCTACAGGAGCAGCCAACGACTTTGAGAGAGCTACAAAGCTTGCCAGGGATATGGTGACTAAGTATGGCATGTCAGACAAGCTTGGAACTATGGTCTACTCCGACGATACCAATGATGGGTTTATGTCAATGTCATCAAAGTCAATTTCTGAGGCGACCCAACAAAAAGTGGACGCTGAAATTAAATCTATTTTAGATCAACAGTACGCAGTTGCAAGAAAGCTGATTGAAAAAAATAAGAAAAAGATCGAGCTTATGGCTAAAGCATTATTGGAGTATGAGACTATTGATAGCGATCAGATCAATGACATTATGGAAGGGAAGAAAATGAGAGCTCCAAAGCCATCGAAGGGCTCAGATTCGCCGAAGAAGCCATCCGGAGGAAGCTCAGGAACCACTTCGATAACCCCACAACCAGCGGCTAAAAATTAAAAAAGGGGCAGTTACCTGCCCCTTTTACATGCCTTTATTTATGCGATTATCCCAATCAAAAAACACACCCTTGATTATGGGTATCTTAAATGTTACTCCAGACTCATTCTCGGACGGAGGAAGATATAACACCCTAACCTCTGCAGTAGATCACGCCCTTCAAATGATTGAAGATGGGGCAGATATGATTGATATAGGAGGAGAGTCAACGCGACCAGGAGCACAACCCATATCGGCCGAAGAAGAAGAAAGAAGGATTGTTCCGGTTATTCAAGAAATAAGAAAGGTCTCTCAGATCTATCTTTCTATAGATACCTATAAACCGCAAGTCATGACTAAAGTCATAGACCTGGGAATTAATATGATTAATGATGTAAGGGCCCTCCGTAACAAAGGATCATTGAGCGTCATTGCAAATTCGTCGGTAGATGTTTGCCTTATGCATATGCAAGGAACCCCAGAGAGCATGCAGGCTAATCCTGTCTACTCATCAGTGGTCGAAGAGGTAGAAAAGTTTTTGACGTCAAGAGTAGAGGCCTGTGAAAAGGGAGGCATCAGTAGAAATAGAATAGTGCTGGATCCAGGTTTTGGATTTGGGAAAACCCAAACAGACAATGCCTTGCTGTTTCAAAGTATAGGGCATTTTGTAGGACTTAAACTGCCTGTCCTAGTCGGAATTTCTAGGAAAAGTATGGTAAAAAATATCATTGGGGAGAGCATGGGTGATATTATTCTTACAAG
>DGAZ01000009.1:1995-6584 GCA_002384685.1 Methylophilales bacterium UBA4017
TAAAAGAAACAAAAAAAATGCTTAATTTCCTAGAAACAACATAAATATATGACAAAATTTTTTGGCACAGACGGTATCAGAGGTAAAACCGGTGACTTTCCTATAACCCCAGATTTTTTTGTAAAAATTGGCTATGCAGCAGGACTGGTTTTGACTAAGCACCACAATCTTGAATCGAATCCCACCGTTGTAATAGGTAAAGACACACGAATTTCTGGGTATATGTTTGAATCAGCTCTGGAATCAGGTTTTGCTGCAGCTGGTGTTGATGTCTATCTTACCGGTCCAATTCCGACGCCGGCCATCGCATTTCTCACGCAGTCATTAAATGCGGATATTGGAGTTTCAATCACTGCATCGCACAACCCTTATGATGACAATGGCATTAAATTATTCTCTAATAATGGTTCTAAGTTGCCACAAAGCATAGAAAGGGAAATTGAAGTAATTGTTGGGAATGATTTGAAGGTTGTTCCCGCCCATCGTTTAGGTAAGGCAAAGCGACTTGATGATGCGAGAGAGAGATACGAAAACTTTTGCTTAAGTACTTTGCCCGGAAACTTATCATTAACTAATATGAAAATTGTTTTAGATTGCGCTCATGGTGCAACCTATCAGGTTGCACCAGCGGTATTTAGGCGGTTGGGTGCGGATGTGCATGTGATTAATAACAAACCTAACGGTCTTAATATTAATGAGGATGCTGGATCAATTCACCCTGATTTTCTTATAAATGCAGTGCTCAGCTCTAAAGCAGATTTAGGTATTGCATTTGATGGAGACGGCGATAGATTAATTATGGTTGATGGATCAGGCCAGCTGGTTGATGGAGACCAAATTTTATTCTTATTATTAAAATTTTATCAGAAACAAAATATTATGGCCGGGGGATTGGTTGGCACATTAATGACCAACCTAGCCCTTGAGGAAAAGTGCAAAGAAATGAATGTGCCATTTTTTAGGGCGATGGTCGGTGATAAGTTTGTAGCAGAAGCTCTTCGTGAAAAACAATGGTTTATTGGTGGAGAAAACTCTGGCCACATCGTTCTTCTTGATAAACATTCCACAGGGGATGGGATAATTTCAGCATTGCAACTTATCGCATCACTCCACTTAAATCAGGAGACATTAAGTCAGGCGCTTAGCGAGTTTCCAATGTACCCTCAAAAACTTATTAATATTCCTTTGACCGGACAATTCAATGCTGAAACTAAGGCAATGACCTTGCTTGTTGATAGGGCTAATGAGATGATGGATAGGAAAGGACGCGTGCTAATTAGACCCTCTGGAACGCAGCCTTTAATTAGGGTAATGACGGAAGGGCCTGATGCTAAAACTGTGGCTAAATCTGCTCAGTTTTTAGTAGAAAATATTAACCAAACTTCCCAGTAATATAATCTTCCGTCTCTTTTTTTGATGGCTTGGTAAAAATTGTACCGGTTTTATCGTGCTCCACTAATTCACCCAAATACATATAAGCAGTATAGTCTGAGATTCTGGCTGCTTGTTGCATGTTGTGGGTAACAATGAGAATTGATAACTTATCCTTAAGGCTTGACATCAATTCTTCAATATTAACTGTGGCAATAGGATCTAATGCAGACGTAGGCTCATCAAATAACATAATTTCAGGATCAGTTGCTAAAGCTCTTGCAATACACAGTCGTTGTTGTTGCCCTCCGGATAGATTAAAGGCCAGGTCCTGAAGGCGGTCTTTTACCTCATCCCACAAAGATGCTCCTTTAAGAGCTTCTTCAATTTTTTCATCTAACACTCTTGCGTTACTCTCACCTCTAACACGAAGACCATAAGCAACATTTTCATAAATAGATTTAGGAAATGGATTAGGTTTCTGAAAAACCATACTTATTCTCATCCTCACCTCAATGGGGTCAACCTTTGGATCAAGTATGTTAGTGTTGTCTGGATAAAGAATAATTTGACCGTCATACCGATTTCCAGGATAAAGGTCATGCATTCTATTAAAAGAGCGTAAAAAAGTAGATTTACCGCAACCGGACGGACCAATTAGCGCCGTAATTTTATTTTCATACACAGGCAAGCTAACATTCTTGAGAGCCTGGGTACCATCCGCATAAAAGAAATTTAAATCCCTAGACTCAGCTTTAATTATTTCATTATGTTTATTTTTAGCTACCATTTAATTTTTTTCCTAACGTTATATCGTAATTTAATTGCAAACCCATTCATTAGTGCCGTTAAAATAATGATCACAGCACCTGTAGCAGCAGCATTAATGTGAAAAGCATGTTGCGGCCTTGATATCCAGTTAAACATTTGAATAGGAAGTACAGTAAATCCTGAACTTAGCCATTCAAAATTTAAAAAAGGCGGATCCACGCTGACTGGCGATGGCGGAAGAAAGGCAATAAAAGTTAAGGCGCCAATTGTTATAACTGGGGCAGTCTCACCTATAGCTCTTGCCATCCCAATAATAACTCCCGTTAAAATTCCACCATATGAGTATTGAACTACATGATGAAGCACTACTTGCCATTTTGTTGCACCTACGGCATAAGCGGCTTCCCTTATATGAATAGGGATAGCCCTAATCGCCTCACGTGTTGAGACTATGACTATGGGTAACATAAGTAAGGCGAGTGTTAAGCCAGCCGTCAAAATACTCTGCCCAAGACCGAAGCTGTATACGAACAATCCTAGCGCAAGTAAGCCATAAATAATTGATGGAACACCCGCCAGATTGGATACGTTGATTTCAATGATGTCGGAAACCCAATTTTTTTTCGCATATTCCTCTAGATAAATACCTGCTGCTATACCTAAAGGGACTGCCACAAAAAAGGTCACTAGCAAAACCAAGGATGAACCCACCCATGCCGACAAAATACCTGCTCTTGCAGCTCTTCGAGATGGGAAGTTGCTAAAGAAATCTAAGGTGAATTTTGGGTAGCCATCAAGAACTAAGTCTAAAAAAAGAATGATTAGTGTAATCGTTAAGGAAGCTATAACAAACATACCAAGGGCTGCAAAAGCAAGATCATTCTTCTTATGTTTTTTTATTAGCTTTCTTATGGCATTAACATCAACTGCAGTTTTTTTTGATTTTTTTATTTCCATTTTAAACTCTAGTATCTCTCTGCAAATTTTTTGCGTGCCATATGGCCAACAATATTAAATGACAGCGTCATTAAAAGTAACGTAAGACCAGCAGCAAAAATACTTTGGTACCCAATACCACCATGCTCAAGATCACCTAGAGCTACTGATACGATATACGATGTGATGGTAGCGGCACTTTCAACTGGATTAAAAGTAAAGTTTGGTTGTTGGCCAGCAGCGATAGCTACAATCATTGTTTCTCCGACAGCTCGACTTATAGCCAGAATATAGGCTGCTACGATCCCTGATATAGCAGCTGGGGTAATCACTCGTATAGCAGTTTGAAATCTAGTTGCACCCATTGCGTAAGCTCCCTCGCGCATAGCCATAGGAACTGCTCGCATAGAATCTTCAGCAACCGATGCAATGTAGGGCACAATCATAATTCCCATAACGATACCTGGACCAAGCATGTTGAAGGTAGTTAAATCTGGATAAATTTTTTGCAGCAATGGAGTTACCATCATAAGGGCAAAATAACCAAATACTACCGTAGGAACGCCAATTAACAATTCCAAGACAGGCTTAATGGTTTCGCGCACTTTATGACTAGCAAACTCGGATAAATAAATAGCGGTTATTGTTCCTAAGGGAATAGCAACAAAGAGCGCAATAAATGTTGTAGTTAGGGTTCCAGAAACTAAGGCTAAAATTCCATAATGCTTAATAGAGTAATTAGGTGTCCACACTGTATCCGTAAAAAAATCATAAAGTGATACATGCTGAAAAAACGGTATAGCCTCACTTACTAGAACGTAAACAATAGCTGTGGTAATAAGGACTGCAAATGCAGCTGAGCATAAAAGACCAAATTCAATGAGCCGTTCAATAAGATTTCTACTGAATTTTTTGGCTAATTCTGGGCTTATAGTCGTTTCTTGCATGGATACGATATTCATATTTTAAAGAAACTTCATCATACTTACATTACCTGTTTTTTCAATAATTATAGCCATAAAAAAAAAAACATAAAAAAGGGTGATCTAAAATCACCCTTTTTCAATAAAATTTTTACTACTTATTAGCAGCTGAAAGCTCTAACATTTGCTTTACTGATAAACCAATCGCTGGTTTTTCAAATGCTGTCCCTGTCTTAAGGCCTTTGTAATGATCCTCAATTGCTTTGTATTCATCTTTACTAAAAGGAATATAGCCTACTTCTTGTGCCATTTTTCCAGCATGCTTAAGGTAGTATTCAATAAATTTCTTAACGTTTGGATCGAATGCTGCTTTTGTTGCGTTCAGGTAAATAAACAACGGTCTTGCCAGTGGGTTATATGAGCCATTCATGGTGGTTTCAATAGATGGAATTACAAACTTACCTGCTCCATTTTGGACTGCAACGGCGTTTAATTTATCTTTATTTTCTGCATAATAAGCTAGGCCAAAGTATCCGATACCTCCTTTGTCACCAGCAACCCCTTGCACTAAAACGTTGTCATCTTCAG
>DGAZ01000040.1:0-825 GCA_002384685.1 Methylophilales bacterium UBA4017
TATTCAAGGCGTTACACTGATCCAACACATTCAGCATGCTAAAAGCATCTTTATGTTCCATTCCCTTTATCAGTTCACCCATAATCCTCTCAGCTGATAAATGACAAATTTCATCGCCTAAAACAATCTTTTTCATTAGTAACATAGTTTCATCATTGATAGTAAACGAAGGTAGCTTAGCTTGAAATCTTGCAACACGAAGAACCCTTAAAGGATCCTCCTCAAATGATGGGCTTACGTGGCGAATAATCTTTTTTTTAATGTCATTTATCCCACCATATGGATCAATATAATTATTAAATGAATCAACCGCGATAGCATTGATTGTGATATCCCTTCTCCTCAGATCCTCCTCAAGCGAAACATCAGGTGATGCATAAAACTCAAATCCTTTATGTCCTGCCGCAATTTTTTTTTCAGTTCTGGCTAGTGCATATTCTTCCTTTGTTTTTGGATGGAGAAAGACAGGGAAATCTTTACCTATTGGTTTGAATCCAAGGTCTATCATTTTCTCAGGTGAAGATCCAACAACCAAAAAATCTTTATCTTTTGACGGAATATTTAATAAACGGTCTCTCACTGCTCCACCTACTAGATATATTTCCATAGTCAAATCTTCTTATTTTTTGATGAAAGATAAGAGCTAAGATCCATCAAGCTTGACTTAAATTGGTAAGCATCATTTATTGCAACCGTATTATCTAATGACATTGACTTGAGATTATCTCGGGTAATGATATTTATTGGTAAAAGCTCCATAAACCAAACGAGCAAGTAAGAAATTTTTTTACTCAAAGGTATGATAAATGTTCGCTTATTTATATG
>DGAZ01000040.1:990-5825 GCA_002384685.1 Methylophilales bacterium UBA4017
GATAATAATTTCAACGAGATCATTGACCCAGATAGGTTGAAACTTTGCATAAGGAGATATAACTGCTATAACAGGCAAGAATGAAATTAAGTTATGAAATAAATTAATGAATTTATCATTCTCTCCAAAAACGATGGAAGGTTTATAAATTGTCCAGGCAAGGTTAGAGCATTCAATTTTTATGTGCTCCTCGGCTTTTGCTTTTGATTGTAGGTATTTGCTTGGTGCTTTCATTGAAGCCCCTAATGCCCCAATATGAATAAATCTTTTTACACCTAACTCACGAGCAATCCTAGCTATTTTTTTAAGCCTTATGGAATGTATGTCTTCAAAGCTTATCCCTTTTTTCTCATGCAAAATTCCTACGAGATCAATAATAATATCCGATCCAGAAAGTTTTTCTTTGATGTTTAAATCATCTGTTAATTGAATAAACTTTAATCTGGGTATAATTTTGAGATGATTAGCTTTTATTTTATTGCGAGTGAATAGTCTGATTTCAAACTCATTCTTTGCTAATTCAGACACTAATTCACTACCAATAAAACCACTTCCACCAAATATTGAAATAATTCTCATTAGAAGTTATATGCGGATCAATCTTAGGAAAATAAACACTATAAAGAAAAATATACAAATGTATAATGAATAAGATAGAGTCATTTTAATTATTGTTATATATTTTTTATTTTTAGTTACTATGAAGAAAACAGCTAGGACTAGTAAGAAAATTATCAAAATTAGTAATGCTAGTTTTGCAATGATCATAAAATGTTCTTTTGTGCTATTTTTTTAAGCTCTTCGTTAACATGTAAATAGCTTGATAAGCTTGAATGGGAAGTGTGCTCAGAGGCATTAATTGTTTGAACTTCCCATGCATCTTTTTTTTCTATAAGCAGTCTAAGTAATCTATTATTTAAATCATGTCCAGATTTATGTGCTGTAAATTTTCCAATAATAGGATTGCCTAGTAAATATAAATCTCCAATTGCATCGAGAATTTTATGCCTTACAAATTCATCTTTGTACCTTAGACCATCTTCATTTAAAATTTTATAATCATCCAAAACAATTGCATTTTCAAGCGAGCCTCCTCTGGCTAAGCCATTTGATCTCAGATATTCTACTTCTTGCATAAAACCAAATGTTCTGGCACGGCTTATCTCTTCAATATATGAGTCTTTAAAAAAATCGATCGATACCTGGCTTTCTTCTTCCTTGAATGCTGGATGTGGGAAGTCAATTGTAAAGTCCACCACGAATCCGTCATAGGGCTCGAATCTAGCGTATTTATCTCCATCAATAATCTCTACCACATCTTTTATTACCACAAATTCCTTAGCTTTTTTTTGTTCAACAATGATTGCTGACTTAATCAGGTGGATAAAAGGAATGGAGCTCCCATCCATAATCGGGATTTCCTTGCCATCAAGCTGAATTAAGATATTATCTATTCCGGTGGCCGACAGTGCAGACATCAAGTGCTCAACAGTGGCTATAGAAAAATTTTCATTTCCAATTGTAGAGCAAAGTTTAGTTTCTTTTACCGCAAGCGCATTTACTTTTATCCTTGCGTTATTTTTTATGTCGAGTCTTTCAAATACGACCCCATGCCCCTCTGGTGCAGGATTTAATGTGAGGGCTACTTTTTGGCCACTATGTAGCCCAACTCCTACCGAGCTAACTATATTCTTAATTGTTCTTTGCAATACCACTTATTTCTTTCTTAAAAAAGCTGGTACATCATACTCATCATCATCTTCAGATGAAAATCTATGCGAATGGTTGTTGGTACTATCTGCAAATACGTTGATTGAATCCTCACTTGTATTAGTTTCACCGTCATCCATCGGGCTATTATCATCGTATACAAAAGCTTGCATCACATTATCATTTTTTTCCTCAGGACTAAAACTGCCGGTTAATCCAGTTGCGACCATTGTTACCCTGATACTATTTGACATACTTTCATCAATGACGTTTCCTACAATTATGGTTGCATTTTCTGAAGCAAATTGTTTGATTATGTCCATAATTTCAAAGTATTCTTTCATCTTGAAGTCGCGACTTGCAGAAATATTGACCAATATTCCTTTTGCATTATTTAAATTTACATCCTCCAGTAAAGGACATGCCACTGCAGACTTTGCAGCAATTTCTGCTCTATCGGAACCTTCAGCAAAACCAGATCCAATCATAGCCATTCCCATCTCACCCATAACAGTTCTTACATCGGCAAAATCAACGTTAATCATTCCTGGATTATTAATAATTTCTGCAATGCCAAGAACAGCACTATACAAAACCTCGTTTGCAGCCCCAAAGGCATCTACAAATGTTACCTCGTCGCCCAAAACTGCCATCAATTTTTCATTTGGTATCGTAATCAATGAATCTACATAATTTACAAGCTCATTGATTCCATCTTTTGCAACTTGAGTTCTTCTTCCTTCGAAATCGAATGGCTTAGTTACAACAGCAACTGTCAGTATTCCTAGTTCCTTTGCAATTTGTGCTATTACTGGAGTTGCTCCAGTACCAGTACCACCTCCCATGCCCGCGGTAATAAATAACATGTCCGCACCATCAATCGCTTCTATAATTTTCTCTCTGTCATCAATTGCTGCTTGTTTTCCTGTATCTGGTCTTGAGCCGGCTCCTAATCCTTGGGTTAGCATTTCTCCAATCTGGACTATGGTACTTGCCTGACTTTTTTGTAAAGCCTGGAGATCTGTGTTGGCGCAGATAAAATCCACTCCCATAACATTTTTTTCTATCATATAGTCGATAGCATTACCGCCACATCCACCGACACCGATAACCTTAATTACAGCTTTTTGTTTTTTATTTTCTACAATTTCAAACATTACCTATCCTAATAAACTCAAAAATTTCCATGAAACCAAGTCTTTATCTGGTTGGCTAAGCGGGACAAAACATTTCCGTCTGTCCAATCTATCTTACCGGACTCTATTTCATCTCTACCCATTTTTAGCAAGCCAATACCAGTAGCATACCTTGGATTTTCAACAACTTGAAGCAATCCGTCTATGTCCCTAGGCAAACCAATACGTACTGGCATATTAAAAATTGTTTCCCCTAAATTTACCATACCTCGCATCATAGATGAGCCACCAGTTATAACGATACCTGAAGCAATTCCATTACCCAAACGGCTTCTTTGAAGCTCATTTCTTATTAGCTCAAAAAGTTCCGTAACCCTTGGTTCAATAACCTGAGCTAATGCTTGAGTGGTTATTTTTTTTGGCTCTCTCCCATCAACAAGGGGAATTTCAATAATCTCATTGATTGAAGCCATATAAGATACCGCAGAACCATGATTTATTTTAATGTCTTCAGCTGACTGTGTGGGAGTTCTAAATGCCACAGCAATATCGTTTGTTATTTGATCTCCAGCAATCGGAATTACTGACGTATGCTGAATAGATCCATTTTTTATTATCGCTATATCTGTAGTGCCTCCTCCGATATCAACTAAACAAACACCCAGCTCTTTTTCATCTTTTGTTAATACCGCTTCACTTGAGGCAAGGGGCTGCAAAACAAGCTCTGTGACATCTAACCCACATCTTTTAATACATTTAATTATGTTCTGAGCTGCAGCAATTGCTCCTGAAACAATATGGACCTTAACTTCCAGCCTCATCCCACTCATCCCTAGTGGCTCTCTAATATCATGCTGATCGTCTAAAATATACTCCTGGGTTAATACATGTAATACCTGCTGATCGGGTGGTAATGTAATAGCCTGTGCTGTTTCAAATACGCGGTCAATGTCCATTTGTGATACTTCTGAATCCTTAACTTTCACCATTCCATGTGAATTTAAGCTTTTTATATGATTTCCTGCAATGCCTGTGTATACATCTTTTATTTTACAATCAGCCATTAATTCTGCTTCTTCAACAGCTCTTTGTATGGCCTGAATGGTGCTATCAATATTTATAACTACACCCTTCTTAAGCCCTTTAGAAATGTGCTGTCCTAAACCTATTATTTTAAGGACGCCATCACTCTGAAGCTCAGCAACAATAACAACAATTTTTGATGTGCCTACATCAAGAGCTACTACTAAATTTTTTTCTTCTTTTCCATTAATCATAAAATTGTTTTTTCTTCATTAGGTTTAGACTTTCTCTCGTCAACAGCCTTCACAGAAAAGCCATCCTTGTACCTTAAGTCGACGTATTCTATTCGATTTTTCATCTTGTATAATACTTCTTGGTAATGATTGATAAATGAGTCCAGCTTACCAATAATTTTTTTTCTTCCTAGGATAATCTTGAGTTGATTGTCCGTAGTTAATTCCCAGGAAAGTCTATTCGACAAAGTGATTGTACCAATTTGCATGAGCTCCTTACCGAGTATTTCATTTATTTCGTAATATTTTTTTGTAATGTCCTTGGCTAGAGATTCTTTCCCATAAAAAACCGGTAGTTCTTCTTGGTAAGCAGCATTAAATATCTCGCCCCGATCATTAATTAATCCTACATTTCCCCATCTACCAATCACATTATGCTCCTCAATAGCAATAATAAGCTTATCAGGCCATTTCCTTCTTATACTGACGTCCCTTACCCAGGGTAATTTTTTAAATGCTTGTTGTGTATTTCTCAGATTAATTGTAAAAAAGTTACCGCTTAAATATTCATTTGCGATTAAATTAATCTGGTCATCATCTATGTGTTGGTACTCTCCCTTAACCAAAACTTCCTTAATAGGCATGTCTGCATTTGCAAGTAATTGCCATATAAAAAAACATAGTAAGAGAGCAATTAATGAATATGTTAATAAGGTTAGTTTTTTTAATCCGG
>DGAZ01000031.1 GCA_002384685.1 Methylophilales bacterium UBA4017
GAGATTCGCAATTAGGAAGAGGGGAGCCTGTAGAGGATGCTGCTCAAGTCATATCGAGGATGTGTGATGTGGTAATGATCAGAACTTTTGAGCAAGATATTATTGAAAGATTTGCTAGAAATTCTAGGGTCCCAGTGATTAATGGCCTTACCAACGAATATCATCCCTGCCAAATTTTGGCTGATATTTTTACTTATATTGAAAAGAGAGGCTCAATTAAAGGGAAGACGGTTGCTTGGATTGGTGACTCAAATAATGTTTGTAATACTTGGCTTCAGGCAGCTGAATTATTAGACTTTAATGTTCATGTCTCAACTCCCAAAGGATATGAAGTTGAAATAGAAAGGGCAGGTCTTTATAGCGACGATCATTTTGAGCAATTTGAGGATCCTATGGATGCGGCTAAAGGAGCGGACATAGTGACAACTGACGTTTGGACCAGTATGGGCTTTGAGAATGAAAAGAAAGAAAGAATCAAGGACTTCGCTGATTGGCAGGTTGACACAGACATGATGAAGCTTGCAAATAAAGATGCACTCTTTATGCATTGCCTGCCTGCACACAGGGGCGAAGAAGTGACTTCGGAAGTTATTGACGGAGCTCAGAGCGTTGTTTGGGAAGAGGCTGAAAATAGGCTGCACGTTCAAAAAGCATTATTAGAATATTTATTACTAGGAAATAAATAAATGATTAAAGACGTTAATAAAATTGTATTGGCATATTCAGGAGGGCTGGACACTTCTGTTATTTTGAAATGGCTACAGCAGGAATATGGTTGCGAGGTAGTTACCTTTACAGCCGACCTAGGGCAGAAAGAAGAGATAGAGCCAGCAAGATCGAAAGCAAAATCTGCTGGAGTTAAAGAAATTTTTATTGAAGATCTTCGAGAAGAATTTGTAAGAGATTATGTTTTTCCAATGTTTAGGGCTAATGCAATATACGAAGGTGAGTATTTATTAGGGACCTCAATAGCCAGGCCCTTAATTGCAAAAAGATTGGTTGAAATTGCTCATGAAACAGGAAGCAATACAATATCTCATGGAGCAACGGGCAAAGGTAACGATCAAGTTAGGTTTGAGCTAGGCGCTTACGCAATTGACCCCGAGATAAAAGTAATTGCACCATGGAGAGAATGGGATCTCCTTAGCAGGGATAAGCTTTTAAAATTTGCTGAAAGCAATAACATTCCAGTGGAAATGAAACATAAGATGGGGGGGAGCCCTTATAGTATGGATGCAAATTTACTTCATATTTCTTACGAAGGCAGGCACTTAGAAGATCCTAAAAACGCACCTGAAGAATCGATGTGGCGATGGACATCAAGTCCACAAGAAGCTCCAAATGAAGCGGAAGAAATTACTATTGGATTCGACAAGGGTGACCCAGTAAGCTTGGATGGCAAAAAGCTACCTCCTCATGAAATACTAGAAAAGCTTAATAACCTCGGTGGTAAGCATGGTATTGGAAGGTTAGATTTGGTGGAAAATAGATATGTGGGCATGAAGGCTAGAGGATGTTACGAGACTCCAGGCGGAGCAATATTATTAAAAGCACATAGAGCAATAGAATCCCTCACCCTTGATAGAGAGGTGGCTCATTTGAAAGATGAGCTCATGCCAAGGTATGCATCAATGATTTACAATGGTTACTGGTGGAGTCCTGAAAGATTGGCAATGCAAGCATTGATAGACCATACTCAATTGAATGTTAAAGGCTGGGTTAAGTTAAGTTTTTACAAAGGCAATATTATTGTTCTTGGAAGGGATAGCGACAGGTCTCTTTTTGATCCTGAAATTGCAACATTTGAGGACGATGACGGGGCTTTTGATCATAAGGATGCCGCTGGGTTTATTAAGCTTAATGCATTAAGACTTCGAATTGCAAACAAGAGAAATCAATCATAAGGAATAAAATATTATGCCCTCATTCGACATAACCTCTAAAGCCAATATAGAAAATATAAAAAATGCGATTGATGTATCTATGCGAATGGTAATCAATCGCTATGACTTTAAAGGAACAAGTGCCAAGTTAGAATTATTTGAAAAGGATATGAAAATTACTCTCAACGGAGATTCTGAATTTCAGATTAACCAACTGAAAGATATTCTCTTTCCGTCCATGGAAAAAAAAGAGCCGGATAGCTCAAAAAGAATGGATGCAAAAAATATAGAATCAGTATCAGGAAACAAGTCCAAACAAGACTTAATCATCAAAAGTGGCATAGACATTGATCTAGCAAAAGATATTATTAAGACAATAAAAGAATCTAAGATTAAAGTTCAGAGCAGTATTCAGGGGGATGAATTAAGAATTGTTGGAGCTAAAAGAGATGTTCTTCAGGAGTGCATAGCTCTAGTAAAGGAAAAACATAATAAATTTCCTTTAAATTTTGGTAACTTTAGAGATTAAAAAATTTAATGCCATTAACATTATATGAAAAAATTTTTAACAGGCATGTGGTCCGTGAGGACAACGATACCTATTTAATTTATATCGATCGCCATTTAATTCATGAGGTAACTAGCCCCCAGGCTTTCGAAGGCCTTAGAATTGCAAATCGTCCTATATGGCGAACTAATTCCATTTTAGCGGTACCCGATCACAATGTACCAACTACCGATAGAAAAAAAGGCATCTTAGATCCAATATCAAAAATACAAGTAGATACTCTGGATAGCAATTGTGATGAATATAAATTAACACAATTTAAAATGAATGATCAGCGGCAAGGCATTGTTCATGTAATTGGTCCCGAACAAGGCTCAACACTCCCAGGCATGACTATTGTCTGCGGCGACTCTCATACCAGTACTCACGGAGCTTTCGGTGCTTTAGCAATGGGTATTGGAACCTCTGAAGTTGAGCATGTACTTGCAACGCAATGTTTAATTGTAAGAAAGTTTAAAACAATGCAGATAAACGTGAATGGCTCAACTGGCGAATACATTACCGCTAAAGATATCGCACTTGATATTATAGGTAAAATTGGTACAGCAGGTGGAACTGGCTATGCTATTGAATTTTCTGGATCCGCCATAAGAGATCTTAGTATGGAAGGTAGAATGACATTGTGTAATATGGCTATTGAAGCGGGGTCAAGAGCTGGTTTAGTGGGCGTTGATTTAAAAACTATAAATTATTTAAAAGACAGGCCATTCTCACCAAAAGGCGAGCTTTGGAAGCAAGCTGTAGATAACTGGAAAGAATTGATTTCTGATAAAGATGCAATTTTTGATAAAGTAATCGATATAGATGCATCACTAATAGAGCCCCAAGTGACATGGGGAACTTCTCCCGAAATGGTTTGTGGGATTAAAGAAAAAATTCCAAACCCAAGCGAACAAAAAAAAGAATCAAATAAAAAAGGATATGATCAGGCGCTTAAATACATGGGATTAAAAGCAGGCATGTCCATTACCGATATAACAATTGATAAAGTCTTTATCGGCTCATGCACCAACTCTCGAATAGAAGACTTAAGAGCTGCAGCACACATTGTTAATGAAAAGAAAATTGCTAAGAATATTATATTGGCTTTAGTAGTTCCAGGCTCAGGCTTAGTTAAAATTCAAGCGGAGAGCGAGGGCTTAGATAAAATATTCATTAAAGCAGGTTTTGAATGGCGTGATCCTGGTTGCTCTATGTGTTTAGCCATGAATGCAGACCGACTAGAGCCTGGTGAGAGATGTGCCTCAACCTCAAATAGAAACTTTGAAGGTAGGCAAGGTCAGGGAGGAAGAACGCATCTTGTCAGCCCGCAAATGGCAGCTGCTGCAGCTATTCATGGAAAATTTATCGATGTAAGGGACCTAGAATAAATGTTACCCATTGTAAATCATGAAGGCATTGTTATCCCATTAGACAGATCAAATGTTGATACAGACGCAATAATCCCAAAGCAGTTTTTGAAATCTATAAAAAAGTCAGGTTTTGGGCCCAATTTATTTGATGAATGGAGGTACTTAGACCAAGGTGAGCCAGGTAAAGAATCTGTATCAAGGAAGCCCAATCCTGAATTTGTTCTAAATAAACCGCAATATGTAAAAGGAACAGTTCTGTTGACTAGGGAAAATTTTGGCTGTGGCTCAAGTAGAGAGCATGCGCCATGGGCATTGCTTGATTATGGTATCCGCATAATATTAGCCCCAAGCTTCGCGGATATTTTTTACGGTAATTGTTTTAAGAATGGAATACTTCCTATTGTAATAAGCAAAGACCTAACTAACATATTGTTTGATAAAGCTCAAAGTGCTGAGGGTCTAAAATTACTTATTGATTTAGAAAAGCAAATAATAATTGATGGACCATACAATTATAATTTTGATATCGACGCATTTAAAAAATATTGTTTGCTTGAGGGTCTTGATGACATAGGCTTAACTTTAAAGCACAGTGAAGACATTAAGAGTTTCGAAAATAATTATCACGGCCAGTTTCCTTGGCTAACTAAATAGGAAGATTTATGAAAATTGCAGTTTTACCAGGAGATGGTATTGGGCCTGAAATAATAAAACAAGCAGTCAAGGTACTTGAAGCTTTTAATCTATCTGATGCAATTGAATATGGATCTATTGGAGGTGCAGGGTATGAATTATTTAATGACCCTCTTCCTGAAGTAACACTTAAACTTGCATTAGAGGCTGATGCTGTTTTATTAGGCGCCGTGGGTGACTGGAAGTACGATACGCTCCCAAGGGATATGCGCCCTGAAAGAGGGCTTTTAAGAATTAGGCAGGAGCTTAATCTGTTTGCGAATCTGAGACCAGCAATAATGTTTCCAGAGCTTGTACATGCATCAAGTCTCAAAGCCGAGGTCGTCTCAGGATTGGATATTTTAATCGTTAGAGAGTTGACGGGCGATATTTATTTCGGACAACCCCGAGGAATATCGATCAACGATAAGGGGGAGCAGGAAGGCCTTAATACCATGCGCTATACGGAGTCAGAAATCAGAAGAATTGCACATGTTGCATTTAAAACAGCTGAAAAAAGAGCCAAAAAACTTTGTTCTGTCGATAAAGCAAATGTGCTTGAGGCTACTGAGTTATGGCGTAAGGTCGTTACAGAGACGTCGGTTCATTATCCTTCAGTTGAGCTGACTCATATGTATGTTGATAATGCTGCTATGCAGCTGGTAAGAGACCCAAAACAGTTTGACGTTATTGTAACTGGTAATATTTTTGGAGATATTTTATCTGATCAAGCATCGATGTTAACTGGATCTATTGGCATGCTACCCTCTGCATCATTAGATGAGAGTAATAAGGGCATGTATGAGCCAAGCCATGGTTCAGCACCCGATATTGCCGGAAAAAATAAAGCAAATCCTATAGCAACAATTTTGTCCCTAGCTATGATGTTTAAGTACACATTTAATGATCTTGAGAAATTTACTATTATTGAAGATGCGGTAAAGCAGGTCTTAAAAGACAATTATCGAACGCAAGATATTGCGTCAGAAAACACAACGATTATAGGCTGTGAGGAGATGGGGAATGCTATCACTGAAAGATTGCGAGTATAAATAATGAAAAAAATAGGATTTATTGGATGGAGAGGTATGGTGGGTTCTGTTTTAATGGAGCGCATGGTTCAAGAGAAAGACTTCGATAAAATCGACCCATTTTTCTTTACGACCTCACAAGTAGGGGATAAGGCACCAAACTATAGCCATAAAGAAACATTTCTTTTGGATGCCTATTCCCTTGAAGAGCTTGAAATAATGGATATTATTTTATCCTGTCAAGGCGGTGATTACACAAAAGAAATTTATCCAGCACTTAAAAAAAAGGGATGGACGGGCCATTGGGTTGATGCCGCATCGACCCTTAGGATGCACGAAGATGCGCTGATTGTTCTTGACCCAATAAATAACCAAGCTATTGAACAAGCTTACAGCGATGGAATTAAAACATGGGTGGGAGGAAATTGTACGGTTTCATTGATGCTTTTAGCAATTCAAGGATTGATTGAGGAAAATGCCGTGGAGTGGGTTTCTTCAATGACCTACCAAGCTGCCAGCGGTGCAGGAGCAAAGAATATGAAGGAATTATTAGTGCAAATGGGGGAGCTTCATGACTCTGTTGCTGATAAAAAAGATGACAGAAATTACAGTATTCTAGATGTTGATAAAGAGACCCATAAAAAGATGAACTCAGATAGCTTTACTACTAACCAGTTTGGGGTTCCATTAGCAGGAAGCTTAATTCCTTGGATAGATCAGGATTTGAATGATGGAAGAAGTAAGGAAGAGTGGAAGGGCCAAGCTGAATCAAACAAAATTTTATCTGGATTTTTTGATTCTGTTAAAGTGGACGGCTTGTGTGTAAGAATTGGGACGATGCGCTCTCACAGTCAAGCTCTTACAATTAAATTAAAAAAAGATTTAAGTATCGACAAAATTAATAATTTAATTAGCAGGGGTAATCAGTGGGTTAAGCTTATTGATAACAACAAAGAAGACAGCATCAAGAGGTTAACACCAGCGGCAGTCTCTGGAACACTAGACATAGCAATTGGCCGAGTAAGACTTTTAAATCTTGATAAAAATTTGATATCTGCCTTCACCGTAGGTGACCAGTTACTATGGGGTGCGGCAGAGCCGCTTAGGCGAATGATGAATATACTAATTCAAAAAGAGGGATAGTAGATATGCGTTTAAAATTATTTGTTCTAATAATCATTACAATGTTTACCCAGGCAGGGTATGCACTGCAGTTAGGCAAAATTCAGGTGAAATCAACACAAAATTCTCCATTTGATGCGCAAATAGCCATAGAGGTTGATAAGGGTGAAAATCTAGAACAGATGCAATATTTGATTGCTTCACAAGAAGTATATAAATCTCAGGGCATGCAAAGACAGGCGATTCATTCGGATATAAAAATTAATTTGGTATACAGCGCATCAAAATCAACCATCTTAGTATTAAAGTCAACAAATCCAGTAAAGGACTCATTTTTAGATCTATTAATTCAAATCGATTCTCCCCAAGGTAAAATTTTTAAGGAGTATACGGTTTTGCTTGACCCACCAGTGATACAAAAAACTAATGCACCTGTAGGCGAGGTTCCAAGCAAAGATGTTGTAAAGACCCCCCAACCTAAAACACAAAAAGAAGTAAATAGAAATAACAGTATCGTCACAAAACCTGGAAAAACATTATTTCAAATTGCGAGAGAAAATAATATCTCTGGGATAACAACAGAGCAATATGCTGTTGCAGTATTCCAAAAAAATCCTAATGCTTTTGCGAACAACAACATAAATGGACTTAATAAGGGTCAAAAAATTACCCTTCCCAATAAAGATTATTTTAATAATTTATCTCATTTAGAAGCTAGAAAGATATTAAGAGACCAAAATATTCAGTGGAAAAAAATAAAAAATAGCAACTCAAAAAAAGCCCCTGAAAAGAAACAAAAGGTTTTAAAAGAAAAAGATAGTATTGAGCTGTCTAGGCTAAAAGCAGAAATTAAAAGGTTAAATACAGCGCTAGATGAGGCTAAGGTGTCACCGGAAATAACAAAAGCTGATAATTCCAGCTCAAACAATTCAGACAAATCAGAAAAAAAACTTATTGAACCTGACAGTAAAGTTAACAATGAAAAATTGGAATCAACACCAGCTGAAAATAATTCTGCTGAAATCGCTAATCAGGATTTTATTTCATCCATTGCTGTTGAGGAAGAAGATATTATTGAGGAGGTGATTATGGATGATGTTGGAAAGACTGATGACGAATCACGCTCGGGCTTAGTGTACATACTGATCGTTCTTTTTGCTATTTTGGGTGGACTATTAGTATATTTAACTAAAAAGAGATCCGCGCTAAAAATCTTGCCTCATGAAGCCATTAGAACTTCTGTGGATGAGTATATCTACAAAAAAAATATTACTAGAGATTCGATCACTAAGTTTTAATCTAAAATGATTAATGGATTTATTTTATTCATAGGGCTGCTTCTACTCTTTAGTGTTGGTGGATTTTCCTTGGCACATCAAATCATTATTCTCTTATTACTATTGCTATCCACTACACTTTTGTCTCTGAATGCATTAACTTTCATCAAAAAAATCAAGTTCTTCATACTGACTATAGCGCTTGTTTTTTTATTTTCAGTCCCTGGTGAGGTCTTATATTTTTACGGACCGCTATCAATAACAAAGGAGGGCGTAGAGTTGTCTTGTTTTAATATTCTGCGACTTATGAATATTTTTATCATTGTTTTTGTGTTGATGAACACTTTGCCCAGATCATTTGTTATCACTAGTGTCATTAAAGCCTGTTATTTTGTAACTTTTTTTGGTGTTAAAAAAGAGCATTTAATTGCAAGAATCTTTCTTACTTTTGAATATCTAAATTTTTACCGTAATGCCAAATTTACTTTCAGCACTCTTGGTGCAGACATTGCAAAGCAAATTAGTTCGGACGTTAGCGACAAGATTAAACCAACCTTAAGTCTTGTACGGTTTGGACTTTATGATGTAGTTTGGTTCGCATCTTTTATCGTCGCATTTTTTGGTATTCATTTCTTACTAAGATGAGGATAGCTTGTTCAGTTGGTTATAATGGATTTGGATTTTCTGGCTGGCAAAAACAACCAGATGTAAAAACGATTCAAGGTCTTATTGAAGACGCTCTTACTGAAATTGCACAAGACATTATCATTACTCACGCTTCAGGAAGAACAGATACCGGTGTTCACGCTCTTGGCCAAATTTTTCATTTTGATACCGTAAAAGAAAGACCATTAACTGCATGGGTTAAAGGTGTCAATGCTTTTTTGCCTGAGTCTATCCGAGTTAAGTGGGCTCAAAATGTCCCAGAAAATTTCCATGCAAGACATTCTGTGCTGGAAAGAGAGTATCAATACCTTTTGTTTAAAGATACGAATAATTCCCCTATTTTATATGCCAATGCTGGATGGACGTATCACGCGCTTAACAATAAAAATTTAATAATGGCATGCAAAAGTTTTGAAGGCACCCATGACTTTAGTTCTTTTCGGTCATCCGAGTGCCAAGCGAAGTCTCCTATCAGAACAATAAGCCAATTCAGTTGCGAGCAATTTGGAGCCAACTACCTTTTTACTATTCGTGCTGATGGTTTTTTACACCATCAGATACGTAATATGATTGCAGCCGCTATACATGTAGCGAAAATTGATCATCCGGCTGGATTCATCGAGGAATTGTTGGCGAAAAAAGATCGTAAATTTGCACCTCCAACCTTCATGCCCAATGGTTTATATCTCTCAAATATAAAGTATGATAACAAGTGGAATCTACCCCAATCAAACAATTCGGTAAATATCTTTAGTAAACATGATAGTTAAAATTAAAATATGTGGAATTACAAACTTTGAGGATGCTTTGAACGCATCACGCCTTGGTGCAGATGCGCTCGGTTTTGTATTTGTAGAAAATAGCCCCCGCTACATAAAGCCCCATGACGCAGCACATATTATTAACAAATTACCACCCTTTATAAATAAAGTTGGTTTATTCGTGGACCCATCCAAACAAGAGGTGGAGGATGCAGCAAGAATTGCTAATTTTGATCTTTTACAATTTCATGGGGACGAAAGTGAGGGGTTTTGCAACCAATTTAATTTGCCTTACATTAAAGCAATTTCAGTAAAAACTGATGTTAATTTGCTAGAATATAGTCGTCAATACGCTTCCGCTTCAGCACTTTTGCTGGATGCGTACTCTGAAGAAGCTAGGGGCGGAACTGGAAAAACATTTGATTGGAATTTAATTCCAAAAGAAGGATCAATACCCTTAATAGTCGCTGGTGGGCTTAATAATGAGAATATTGCTGATCTTTTAAGGCAGGTGATGCCTTATGCGGTCGATGTGAGTGGTGGGGTAGAGATATCTAAAAGACAGAAAGATTGTAAAAAAATGGAAGATTTTATTTTGGGAGTAAGAAATGCAACCTTATGATTTACCTGATCAGTTTGGTCATTTTGGTCAATTTGGCGGAACCTTTGTTGCGGAGACCTTAATTGAGGCTCTAGATGAACTTCGAGACATGTATGCCAAGTACAAAGACGACCCAGAGTTCCTTGCTGAGTTTCATCATGATTTAAAGCACTTTGTTGGTAGACCCAGCCCGATCTATTTTGCTGAGCGTTTAACTAATCAAATTGGTGGAGCTAAAATTTACTTAAAGCGAGAAGATCTTAACCATACAGGCGCTCACAAAGTTAATAATACTGTTGGCCAAGCATTATTGGCAAAACGAATGGGTAAGCCACGAGTTATAGCTGAAACTGGTGCTGGACAGCATGGAGTTGCTACAGCAACTATTGCCGCCCGTTTGGGCTTAGAATGCGTTGTTTATATGGGAGCGGAAGACGTAAAACGTCAGTCACCCAACGTATACAGAATGAAATTGTTGGGTGCAACAGTTATCCCGGTTGAGAGCGGATCAAAAACCCTTAAAGACGCATTAAATGAAGCGTTAAGAGATTGGGTTACCAATGTCTCAAATACTTTTTATATTATCGGAACTGTAGCCGGCCCTCATCCATACCCAATGATGGTTAGAGATTTTAATTCGGTTGTCGGGAAAGAATGTAAAACTCAAATGCCAGAAATTGCTAATCAACAACCAAACGCGATTGTGGCATGCGTAGGGGGTGGCTCTAACGCAATGGGGATCTTCCATCCTTATATTGATGATAAGAGCGTTCGCTTAATAGGCGTAGAGGCTGCGGGTGACGGAATTGAAACTGGCAGACATGCGGCTCCCCTAACTTCAAATAGTGCTATAGGCGTACTTCATGGGAATAGAACATACCTTATGCAAAACCAGGAAGGTCAGATTATGGAAACTCACTCAGTTTCTGCTGGGCTAGATTATCCTGGTGTAGGCCCTGAGCATGCTTGGTTAAAAGAATCAGGAAGAGCTGAGTATGCTGCAGTAACTGATGATGAAGCTCTAAAATCCTTTCATAATCTTTGCTTAGTAGAAGGTATAATCCCTGCACTTGAGACGAGCCATGCATTGGCTTATGCAGAAAAATTAGCAGCAACCATGCCTAAAGACCAAGTAATTTTAGTTAATCTATCGGGTAGAGGTGATAAGGATATTAACACTGTGGCAAATATCTCGAATATCTCTCTATAAATTTTATGTCTAGAATACAAACAACATTTACAAATTTAGCTAACAATAAAAGAAAAGCGCTTATACCATTTATAACCGCTGGTGACCCACATCCTGATATGACGGTTAATCTTCTTCATGCACTGGTTGATTCTGGTGCGGATATGATTGAGCTAGGCATACCTTTTTCTGATCCAATGGCTGATGGCCCTGTTATTCAGAGAGCGAGTGAGAGAGCATTAGCTAATAACGTTGGTATTAATAAAACAATTGATCTCGTAAAAGATTTCAGAAAAGACAATGAACATACACCTATTATTTTAATGGGATATGCTAATCCTATTGAAGCTATAGGACTTACTAATTTTGTAGGCGCCATTAAAGAAGCGGGTGTTGATGGAGTAATTACCGTTGATTATCCTCCTGAAGAGTCGAAAGAGTTTGTTTCTTTGCTCTTGAAAAATGATATTGATAGCATATTCCTTCTTTCTCCGACAACGGAAGATGAGCGAATTAAACTTATCATCAGCCAAGCAACAGGTTTTATTTATTATGTTTCTCTTAAAGGAGTTACTGGCTCCGCTAACATCGATATGGAGCAGGTATCTGAAAGAGTGAACAATGTTAGACAATTTACTAATTTACCGGTGGCTGTAGGTTTTGGAGTAAAAGACGCAAAAACAGCAAAAGAAGTAGCTGCTATTGCTGATGCGGTTGTTATAGGAAGTCGAATAGTGCTTGAGATTGAACAGTCAAACAAGGATGACTTGATTGGTAACATTAAAAAACTAATGCGCGAAATGAAGGATGCAATCGAATAAGATGAAAAAAATATTATGAGCTGGTTAAAAAATGTTTCCCCAAAAATAAAAAAGATTGTTGGCAGTCTTAAAAAAAATATTCCAGAAGGATTGTGGCATAAATGCCCATCATGCCAGTCAACCCTATACAGATCTGAGTTAGAAAAAAATAGTGAAGTATGTCCAAATTGTAGCTTTCACAACAGAATAGATGCAAGAGCACGCATTAAACTTCTCCTAGATACTCCCAATCAAAACGAGATTGGAAAAACAATAATTGCCACAGATCCACTAAAGTTTGAAGACACTCAAAAGTACAAGGATCGTCTCGTGATAATGAAGAAAAATACTGGAGAAAATGATGCTTTGGTAGTGTCCGAAGGTTTTATCGAGTCAATACCCCTGGTAATAGCTGTTTTTGAATTTAAATTCATGGGTGGGTCTATGGGTTCGGTAGTAGGAGAGAAATTTGTTCTTGGCCTTAATCGAGCAATAAAAAATAAATCTGCATTTGTATGCGTATCGTCGAGTGGGGGCGCAAGAATGCAGGAGGGTTTGTTATCACTGATGCAAATGGCTAAAACAAGCGCAGCATTAACAAAATTGAGCGCAGAAAATCTACCTTATATATCGGTATTAACTGACCCAACAATGGGCGGAGTATCAGCTAGCTTTGCAATGCTTGGAGATGTCATAATGGCTGAACCAAAAGCATTAATTGGTTTTGCAGGACCAAGAGTTATTGAGCAAACAGTTAGAGAAAAACTACCTGAAGGCTTTCAGCGTTCTGAGTTTCTTCTTGAGCATGGTGCGATAGACATGATTGTTGACCGAAGACAGATGCGCAAAACTATTGCAAAGATTATTTCGCACCTAAAGCATTAGACAGTGCTACAAAAGCCATCCAAAAACGATACGCTTAATGTGTGGCTTAACTATATTGAAACGCTACACCCCAATGAAATTGAATTAAGCCTTGATCGGGTTAGGGAGGTAAATAATCGTGCCAATATCGACCCTAGTTTCCCTATTATCCTTGTGGGGGGAACGAATGGCAAAGGCTCAGTATGTGCATTTATTGAATCGATTCTTTATGCATCTGGTTTAAAAGTTGGTTGTTATACTTCCCCACATCTATTTCGCTTTAATGAGCGCATTCGTATTAACAAGCAAGAGGTTGGCGATAAAGACATAGTTGATGCATTGGACTGCATTGAAATGAGCCGAAGAGATATTGCTCTAACATACTTTGAAATAAGCACATTAGCTGCAGTTAAATGTATGGATAAGGAGAAAGTCGATATAGCCATCCTTGAAGTTGGTTTAGGAGGCCGTCTGGATGCGGTTAATATCTATTCACCAGTAATCTCATTAATTACCTCTGTTAGCCTTGACCATCAAGCATATCTAGGCAATACCCTTGATAAAATCGGTTTTGAAAAAGCAGGAATTTTTAGAAAAAATGTGCCCGCAATTATCAATCATAAAGATCCTGTTCCCAGTATGATCGATGCTGCAAACAAAATAAACTCGAGCTTGTCACTTTTTTCGGATGACTATAATATAGAAATACATGGCAATAAATTACACTACATTAGCCATGATTCCTCTTACTCCGATCTCCCGCCACCAAACATTAAGGGTGATCATCAAATTGTTAATTTGGCCGGGGCGCTTAGGTGTATTGAGCTTTTAGCAAGCACAATGCCGATACCTCTTAAATCAATAAGACAAGGAATTGCTGATGCATCAATTAAAGGACGCTTTCAGATAATGAAGAACAAACCTTTTGTTGTTGTTGATGTAGCTCATAACCCTGAGTCTGCTTACAATTTAGCTAACAACTTCATCCAAGCAAAGCAGGAAGGATTAACAATCGCTGTTTTTTCAGTGCTTGCAGATAAAGATTGCTTAGCTATCATCCAACCATTTATTGGTTTTATTGATAAATGGTATATTGCAGAACTTCCTTCAGATAGATCCTTGTCGTGTAACAGTATTGAGGAGGCGTTAAGAATTGGTATGCCATCGGTTTCAATCGAAAGGTTTTTAACGATTCATGATGCATATAAAGAAGCTTTAAACAATTCTCATGATAATGATAATATATTGATGTTTGGTTCATTTTTAGTAATTTCAGAGAGCATTGGTGATAAATAAATATGTCGGATAACAAAGAAACCTTCCAAGAAAGTATTTTAATTAAACGTGCCAAAAGAAGGCTTTTGGGAGCCGTCACTATTTTATTAATACTACTTGGCTTGTCCTATCTTTTTATCGAAGATCGAACAGGAATACAAAAAATGAGAAATGTGAAAGTATCATTTCTTGAGATGAATGATCTTGGTTCGATAAGTAAGTCAGCTGACAAAAATGACGATATATTAGGCGCCTACGCATTAATCGATGAGGGATATAACTTTAATAACAAGGTTTCAAATACTCACAATGGTTTTTTTATTCAGGTCGGTATTTTTTCAACTACTCAAACTGCAGCGAAGCTAGCTAAGGTGATTGATGGCATGGGGCTTCAAACAAAAATAATACCAATCACTTTAAACGGGCAAGAGAGAATGCAATTAATCACCCATTCCTTTGAGGATAAAGCTAAAGCCAAGATTGCGTTAGCAAAAATTAAAGAAGCTAAATTGCCTGGAATAATTAAGCAACAAACCAATTAAATGACAGCAATTGATTACTCAATAATCACCATAGTTTTTATATCCCTTGTTCTTGGGTGTTTTCGTGGTTTTGTTCGCGAGCTTCTGGCGCTAAGCGGTTGGATTCTTGCATTTTATTGCGCCAATTACTTCTCAGACTCACTTTACTCACTAATACCTTTTGACCTTGATAGTAATGTTAAATATATTGCTGCTTACATTTCAATATTTATCGTTATTCTTATTTTTGCTTCTTTAGTGATTAAACTTTTTAATCGGTTTGTAAAAAATGTGGGGCTTGGGTTATCTAATTTTATTCTCGGCGGCGCTTTTGGTTTTATTCGTGGGGTGCTGATAATTTTTATTCTTATTATAGTTTTAGAGAAAACATCCTTTTCCGTCAACCCAGGCTGGATCAAATCTATCTACATACCAATCATAAAAAATTCCGTCGAAAATACTTTGCCATATTTGCCCGAACAATGGTTTAAAGATGTAAAATACGACAATATTCTGACCTAATTGAGAAGAAATTATGTGTGGAATCATAGGAATTGTCGCCAACGAACCTGTAAATCAACTTCTATATGATGGTTTGCTAGTATTGCAACATCGCGGGCAAGACGCTGCAGGAATAGTCACAAGCGATGGAAGCCGTTTCCATATGCATAAAAATAATGGCCTAGTTAAGGATGTATTCCATACGCGCCATATGCGAACACTGAAAGGCAATGCTGGCATTGGCCATGTTCGCTATCCAACAGCAGGATCTTCATCATCTGCAGAAGCTCAACCACTCTATGTCAACTCCCCATACGGCATAGTACTTGCTCATAATGGCAATCTAACTAATGCAGATAAATTAAAAGACGATATGTTTAAGTTAGATCTTAGGCATCTAAACACCAATTCTGACTCCGAAGTACTCCTAAATGTCCTTGCCCACTCGGTAGTGGAGGCCACTCAGGACAATGTATTAACCTCAGATATAATTTTTGATGCGGTCACTTCGGTATTTAAAAGATGTAAGGGGGCTTACGCAGTAGTTTCTATGATTGCCAATTTTGGATTACTTGCCTTTAGAGATACCCATGGTATTCGACCTCTTGTTATTGGTGTTAAAGAAACTGAGGCTGGCCCTGAATATATTGTTGCATCTGAGAGTGTTGCTTTAGATGTGCTTGGATTTAGATTGTTGCGCGACGTAGAGCCGGGCGAAGCAATATTTATAGACTTAGATGGTAATTTTTATTCAAAAAAATGTACGGAGCAAGCAAAACAAACTCCCTGTATTTTTGAGTATGTTTATCTCGCCCGTCCTGATTCTATGATTGATGGGGTATCGGTATATCAAACAAGATTAAACATGGGAGGCACTCTTGCAAAAAAAATTAAAAGAGACTGGAGTAATTTATCTATTGATGTAGTCATACCAATTCCAGATACTAGTAGACCTTGCGCTCAGGAAGTTGCTTTAAAACTTAATGTCAACTTTAGAGAAGGGTTTATTAAAAATCGCTATATTGGTAGAACTTTTATTATGCCGGGACAAGCGCTTAGAAAGAAATCCGTTCGCCAAAAACTTAATCCAATTAAATTTGAATTTAAGGGCAAGAATGTCTTGTTGATAGATGATTCAATTGTAAGGGGGACCACCTCTAAAGAAATAGTTCAGATGGCGCGAGACGCTGGCGCAAAAAATGTATATCTTGCATCAGCTGCGCCGCCAGTAAAATTCCCAAATGTTTACGGCATTGACATGCCTTCAAGAAACGAACTATTAGCCCACAATAAAAGCTACGATGAAATAATTGCCGAGATTGGAGCAGACGCACTGATATATCAGGACCTAGAAGATCTGAAGTCGACTATTACTCAAGAAACAACGGCTATTAAAGATTTTGATTGCTCATGCTTTGATGGCAAGTACATAACTGAAGATATAGATGAGGCCTACCTAGTCAATATCGAAACGGCGCGAGCCGATAAAGGGTCAGATGATGATGAGGGTTCTAGCAGCCAATTAGATTTAAATTTATTAAATTATTCATCGGAGAGCGAGGAGCAACATGCCTAGTTTCACCTTGATTTATTCTAAATGAACTGGATAATATAATATGATTAGCGCCGATTTGAATTTTTCAGCTTGCGGGCGCTCTAAAAATCAGCTAAAGCGTGGATAACCCATCAATAGCTGATTGGGTTTTTTTTTGTCTAAAATAGTTAAAGTGAATAAATTGTAATGAATAAACCAACAAAAAAGTTCAATACCAACGCTATTCGTGAGGGTATTCATATGACGGAAGAAGGGGAGCATTCTGAAGCAATGTTCCTAACATCAAGTTTTGTATTTAAAACTGCAAAACAGGCTGCGGATAGGTTTCAAAACGTAGAGAAGGGCAATGTTTATTCTCGATTTACGAATCCTTCCGTTAGGACGTTTGAGGAGCGACTAGCCTCATTGGAGGGAGCTGAACAATGTGTAGCTACTTCAAGTGGGATGTCAGCTATGCTTTCTTGTTTTATGTCTTTGTGTCAGCCAGGCGACCATATTGTGGTCTCAAGGAGCATTTTTGGCACTTCGGTTCAGTTATTTAACAATATTCTGAAGCGATGGGGTTTGAATATAACTTATGTAGACTTGAAAAAAGATCTGGAATGGAAGTCAGCAATCACAGATAAAACCAAATTCTTTTTTGTTGAAACCCCATCTAATCCATTGACAGAGTTATGCGACATTAGCAGTTTAGCTGCTATAGCTCACGAATCGAACATTAAACTGATAGTCGACAATTGTTTTTGTACTCCAGCACTTCAAAAACCTTTATTGCTTGGTGCGGATATCATTATTCATTCAGCAACTAAGTATCTTGACGGTCAGGGAAGGTGTCTTGGAGGGGCGGTATTAGGAAGAAAAGAAGATATGGCCGATGTTTATGGATTTCTCAGAACAGCCGGACCTACATTAAGCGCATTTAACGCATGGGTATTTACCAAAAGTCTTGAAACGCTCAATATAAGAATGCAAGCACATTCGGCAAACGCTATGCTGCTAGCAGAGTGGTTGGAAGCACAAAAAAAAGTAAAGAAAGTTTTCTACCCCGGCCTAGAATCACACCCGCAATTCGCGCTTGCCAAGACTCAGCAATCTCTTCCTGGAGGAGTGCTTTCCTTTGAGGTAAATGGCGGCATTACCGAGGCGTGGAGCCTTATTGACTCAACTAAGTTACTTTCAATCACTGCTAACCTTGGGGATGTTAAAACTACGATTACTCACCCATCTACTACAACGCATAGTAGACTTTCTGACCAGGAAAGAGTGGAAGCAGGAATAAACGATAATTTAGTCCGAGTAGCTGTTGGCCTTGAAGATATTGACGACATTATTGGCGATCTAAATTATCTTTTAAAATAGCCAATAATTGGTTAAATAGCTTGTCTATACATGCTAAAATTTAAATGAAAATTTATCCAAAAAATCCAGAGAAATTATGAGCCAATTCGCAAAAGAAACAATCCCAGTAAGCCTAGAAGTTGAAATGAAGAAGTCCTATTTGGACTACGCAATGAGCGTAATTGTAGGGCGTGCATTACCAGATGTTAGAGATGGGCTTAAGCCTGTTCACAGAAGAGTTTTGTATGCTATGCATGAATTAAGTAACAACTTTAATAGGCCATACAAAAAATCAGCTCGAATTGTCGGTGATGTTATAGGTAAGTACCATCCTCATGGAGATACTGCAGTTTATGACACTATTGTAAGGATGGCACAAGACTTTAGCTTGCGATATATGCTGGTTGATGGCCAAGGAAACTTTGGTTCAGTAGATGGCGATAACGCTGCAGCAATGCGTTATACCGAGATTAGGATGTCCAAGATTTCTCATGAAATGCTTGCGGATATTGATAAGGAAACTGTTGATTTCGGACCAAATTACGATGGTTCTGAACATGAGCCATTAATAATGCCGACCCGCATACCAAACCTCCTAATAAATGGAAGCTCTGGCATTGCCGTGGGGATGGCTACAAATTTTCCTCCACATAATTTAACTGAAGTTATTAACGGCTTGTTAGCATTACTTCAAAATGCTGAAACATCCATTGATGAATTAATGGAGTTTATTCCAGGACCTGACTTCCCAACATCGGGAATAATTCACGGCATATCCGGCGTAAGGGATGGCTACAGAACTGGCAGAGGAAGGGTGGTAATGCGCGGGAAAACGCATGTTGAGCCATTAGAGAAAGGAAATAGAGAGGCTATTATTGTTGATGAGTTGCCGTACCAGGTAAATAAAAAAACATTTATTGAGAAAATTGCTGAGCTAGTAGGTGACAAAAAAATTGAAGGTATTTCAGATTTACGTGATGAGTCTGATAAGTCGGGAATGAGAGTTGTCATTGAGTTAAAGAAAGGCGAGATTCCTGACGTTGTATTAAATAATTTATACAAGCAAACTCAGTTGCAAGATAATTTTGGCATGAATATGGTTGCTCTAATTGATGGCCAACCCAAATTATTAAATTTAAAAGAAATACTTAATGCATTTTTAAAGCATCGCAGAGAAGTCATCACAAGACGAACTGTTTATGAGCTTAAGAAAGCGAGAGAAAGGGGACATATTCTTGAGGGGCTTGCAGTAGCTCTGGCTAATGTCGATGAAATGATAAAAATTATTAAGTCGGCACCAACCCCACCCGATGCCAAAAAAGAATTGATGGAAAAGTCATGGAAATCTGATGTTGTTTCGTTGATGCTTCAGAAGTCATCCGAAGATCTTTCAAAGCCTGATGGTTTATCCGATTTATTTGGACTTAAAGATGGCGGCTACAAACTATCAGATGTTCAGGCACAAGAAATTCTGCAGCTCAGACTGCAAAGACTTACAGGACTTGAGCAGGAAAAGATTGTTACCGAATACCATGCAATCATGGATACCATTATCGATTTATTAGACATTCTCAATAACTCTGAAAGAGTAACCTTAATTATCTCTGATGAACTTAAGGAAATCAGGACTCAGTATGGTGATGACAGGCGAAGTAAAATTGTTACCGATGCTTATGATTTATCTATAGAAGATTTAATAGCGCCTCAGGATATGGTCGTAACTTTATCCAACTCGGGCTATATCAAAGCCCAGGTTCTTGATGACTACCGTGCACAAAAAAGAGGTGGTCGTGGAAAACAAGCAATGGGTACAAAAGAGGATGATTTTATTGAGCAAATGTTTGTAGCTAATTCTCATGACAATATTCTTTGTTTTTCCAGTAGAGGCCAGGTTTATTGGCTTAAGGTATACGAGGTACCTCAAGGAAGCCGTGTAAGTAGAGGTAAGCCAATAGTGAATTTATTCCCCTTAATGCCTGGTGAAAAAATTAATGCTATTTTGGCAGTTAAGGATTTTGTCGACGATGAATTTATTTTTATGGCTACCGCAAAAGGAACAGTCAAGAAAACGCCGTTATCCGATTTTTCTAATCCTAGAAAGTCAGGAATTATAGCCATTAAGCTTGCTAATGGTGATTACCTTGTTGGAGCTGGTGTCACCAACGGTGAACAGGACATTATATTAATTTCTAGCGGTGGTAAAGCGGTATGGTTTGATGAGCACGATGTAAGGAGTATGGGCCGTAATGCCGCAGGCGTAAGAGGCATGAAACTTCCAGCAACCGAACAAGTGCTGTCATTACTGATTGCTTCATCTGATCAGGAATCAGTTTTGGTGGCGACAGAAAATGGTTATGGAAAACGAACCGTACTTTCCGAGTTTAGAAAGTCAGGAAGAGGCACCCAAGGGGTAAAAGCTATTCAGGTTAGTGATAGAAATGGGATAGTTGTTGCAGCCAAGTTGGTAGGTGACCATGATGAAATAATGCTTATTACCACAGGTGGCGTATTAATCAGAACCCGGGTAAGCGAGATCAGGGAGCTAGGAAGAGCTACTCAAGGCGTTACGCTTATAAACTTATCTGATGGAGAAAAGTTATCAGGCATAGAAAAAATAGTTGAATCTGACCACATAGACGATGGCCAGGATGATTTGCCAATATAATTTTTCTGCAGGACCCTCAATGATTCCCAGGGCTGTTCTTGCCCAGGCTCAAAAAGAGCTGCTCGACTGGAATAGCACAGGAATGTCAGTGATGGAGATGTCTCACAGAAGTAAACAGTACCTTCCTATCATAGAAGATGCGGAAGCCAACCTAAGAGCGCTGTTAAACATTCCAAACAATTACAAAGTATTGTTTCTTCAAGGGGGCGCAATAACTCAAAACTATATGGTTCCTATGAATCTCCTTGCGGGTCGATCTGCTTCTTATGTCGCATCCGGATATTGGTCAAAAAGAACCTATAGCGATGCTCAAGCCTTTAATAACATGAATATGGCAGCGTCATCAGAATCTATTAATTACACCAAGGCTCCAAATTTTAATTCATGGAATTATTCAAAAAATGATGCGTATATTCACTTTTGTTTGAACGAAACCATTCATGGTGTAGAGTATTTTGATGACCCAAAAATAACTGACGTACCTCTGGTATGTGATATGTCGTCAAATATATTATCCAGAGGAATTAATGTAAGCAATTATGGTGTTATTTATGCCGGAGCGCAAAAAAATATTGGACCTGCAGGGCTTACGCTAGTAATTGTAAGAGACGATTTATTGAATTATGCAGAGAAAAAAACACCGACAACCTTTTCATGGAAAATTCAGTCAGACAATAATTCAATGATTAACACACCCTCTACATTTTCAATATACATAGCTGGTTTAGTATTTAAATGGCTTAATGAAATGGGGGGATTAAAAGAGGTAGAAAAATTAAACAAAGAGAAGGCGGAGTCCTTATATAGCTTTATAGATCAATCCGAATTCTATTATAATGACATTGATCTATCTAATCGCTCAAGAATGAATGTGCCATTTAGGATAAGAGACGATACATTAACTATGAGTTTTGTCGAAGCAGCAGAAAAAAAAGGGCTTTATCAGCTCAAGGGACACAGGTTAGTTGGTGGCTTAAGGGCATCAATTTATAATGCAATGCCAATAGAGGGTATTCATGCACTAATAAAATTTATGAAAGATTTTGAAAAAAATAACACATGAAAAAAGGGTTAATAAAATTTAGGAAAGAAATTGATCTGATCGATAGGGAAATTATTGACCTAATTTCTCGAAGGGGGTCATTGGCTAAAGAGGTTGGTTCATTGAAAAATGATGGTGTTATCTATAAGCCTGAAAGAGAAGCTCAAATATTAGCATCGCTAAAAAAATATAACAAAGGTCCGCTCCAACCTGAGAGTATCGTAAATATATTTAAGGCTATCATTTCGAATTGTAGGGCATTAGAGAAAAAATTGAGCATTTCATTTTTAGGACCTTTAGGGACTTTTAGTGAAGAGGCAACTAAACAGCACTTCGGTGAAAATATTGATGGACTGCCGGTTAATAGTATCGATGAGGTTTTTAATCATGTGCAGTCCGATGCAACTCACTATGGTGTGGTTCCAGTGGAGAATTCAACTGAGGGTGCGGTTAGTCGAACGCTAGATTTATTGTTATTAAAAGATTTAAAAATTTGCGGTGAGATAACGCTACCTGTTCATCATTGCCTAATATCAAAAGCTAAAACCAGCAAAAACATAAAAACAATTTATGCCCATGGACAGTCTCTTGCACAATGCCATGACTGGCTGATCAGCAATATGATTCATGTTGAAAAAATTGCGGTTACCAGCAATGCTGAGGGTGCTAGGCTAGCTTCAAAAGATATTAATGCAGCTGCAATTGCCAGTAGCCAAGCTGCAAAACTCTATAAGCTTAATATGCTCTGGGAAAATATAGAGGATGAGGCAAAAAACTCCACAAGGTTTCTAGTGGTATCAAAAGACAATGTATCAAGAAGCGGCAATGATAAAACATCCATTATTGTTGCAACTAAAAATAGACCGGGAGCGATAGCTGATCTTGTGGCTCCATTTTCGAAAAATAAGGTTAGCATGACCAAACTTGAGTCAAGGCCTTCAAAAATTGGTATGTGGGAGTATGTTTTTTTTATTGATGTTGAAGGGCACCAGTCTGATAAGAATGTGAGTATCTCACTTCAGCAAGTAGAAAAAAATGCATCCTTTATGAAAATCTTAGGTTCTTATCCTGCTAGCTAGCTCCATGAACCCTATTAAAGTTCCAAGTTACATACAAAATATTGACCCTTATCAGGGCGGTCTTCCAATAAAAGAGGTGGCTAGGAAATTAAATCTTTCTGAAAATAATATTGTTAAACTAGCCTCCAACGAAAATCCCCTTGGTATGAGTCCATTAGCAAAGAAAGCAATTGAAGAATCTTTAGGTGAGGTTAAGAGATATCCTGACGGTAATGGATTTTATTTAAAGGACGTCATAAGCCAAAAACATAATCTCGATCCGGCCCAGATAATTCTTGGGAACGGATCAAATGATATCCTTGAGTTGGTTGCTAGAACATTTTTATCATTAGATGACGAAGCTATATATTCTGAGCATGCATTTGCTGTTTACCCTCTAGTAGTAAAGTCTGTAGGGGCGATAGGGCTTGAAATACCAGCCAAGAATTACAAACATGATCTGGACGGATTCCAAAAGGCGATTACTAAAAAGACCAAGGTAATATTTATCGCTAACCCCAATAATCCTACCGGCACATTAATAGCCAAAAAAGCACTAAAAGAATTTTTAGATGCTGTTCCTCCTAATATTGTTGTGGTTCTTGATGAGGCCTATGATGAGTACTTAAGCGAAGATAATAAGTCTGTTGCTTTTAGCTGGCTTGAAGCACATAAAAATCTCATTATTTCACGAAGTTTTTCAAAAGCTTATGGCCTAGCAGGTTTGAGAGTCGGCTTTGGTGCAGGATCTCATTTTTTGATTGAGGTTATGAATAGGATTCGCCAACCATTTAATGTTAATTTTCTTGCGCAGCAGGCAGCTATTGCCTCACTTCAGGACGATGACTTTATTTTGCTTAGTAGAAAAATAAATGATGAGGGTATGAAACAGATTACCTCAGCATTTAATCGTATGGGATTTGAATACATTCCATCTTTTGGAAATTTCGTTAGCTTTAAATTACAAGACGAGACTCATGCAATGCTGTATTATCAGCATTTATTAAAAAACGGAATCATTCTCAGACCTATAGCTAATTATAAATTACCCGAATTTTTGCGTGTAAGTATTGGCTTAAAAGAAGAAAATGACCAATTTATAAAATTTTTATCAAACTGTAAGTTATAGGATTGCTATGATTATTGTGATGAGTAATGCGGCCACCGAAGATCAGATAGAAGGTGTCCTTAAAAAAATTAAAGACAAGGGTTTAGAAGGTAGCGTATCTAAGGGAACGGAGAAAACCGTTATTGGTGCTATTGGGGATGAAAGGCTTTTAGATCAAGAGCTTCTAGAATCCTTACCTGGTGTCGAGCAAGCAATGCACATTGTTAAGCCATATAAAATTGTTTCAAGGGAATGGCGCGAAGACGATACTGTCATCGATATTTCTGGACACCCTATTGGTGGCAACCACATTCAAATCATCTCTGGCCCATGCTCTGTTGAAACTCCAGATCAAATGGAAAAATCAGCTAAAGCGGTTAAAAATGCTGGCGTAAAACTTATGCGGGGCGGTGCATTTAAACCAAGAACAAGTCCTTACAGCTTTCAAGGTACAGGCTTTGACGGCCTTGATATGTTCAGAAAAGCTGCGGACAAAGAAGGACTTCCAATAGTAACTGAGTTGCTCGATGTTCGTCATTTAGATAAATTTTTAGAGCAAAAAGTGGATGTAATTCAAATTGGTACTAGAAGTATGCAAAATTTTGAGTTGCTTAGGGAAGTTGGAAAGTTAAAGGTCCCAGTAATATTAAAGAGAGGAATGTCGGCGACAATTTCTGAATGGTTAATGGCGGCTGAGTATATCGCTGCTGGCGGTAATCATAATATTATATTTTGTGAAAGAGGTATTCGGACATTTGAAACCTACTACCGGAATGTTCTTGATGTCACAGCTATCCCGGTACTAAAAAAAGAGACTCATTTACCAGTGATTATTGACCCTTCGCACTCTGGCGGTAAAGCCTGGATGGTAGCCGCTTTATCTAGAGCTGGAATTGCGGCGGGTGCCGATGGATTACTAGTTGAGATGCACCCAAACCCATGTGACGCATGGTGCGATGCAGACCAGGCAATTAATCCGGAAGAATTAAAGTCATTGATGACCGAACTAACGGCTATAGCTAAAATTCTTGGTAGAACTATTTCGATCTAACTCATGGATTTCATGAGTTTGCTTTAGATATTTTCCCCTGTCAGGTTTACTCAATCTAATTCAATATTCAGCATTAATATTATTTATGATTGGAATGGTATGCAAATAAGAGTATTAGGTTCCGGTGCTGGTGGAGGATTCCCCCAGTGGAACTGTAACTGTCAGAATTGTGCAGGGTTAAGAGCACAAAACCCTAACCTCAAAGCAAGAACACAATCATCCATCACTGTTAGTTCGAATGGTGAGGACTGGATCTTATTTAATGCCTCTCCAGACATAAGAGCTCAAATCGAATCATTTCCTCCGCTCCAGCCCGCCAGAAAGATTAGAGACACCGGTATTACGTCGATTGTTATCACTGATGGACAGATTGATCATGCAACAGGTTTGTTGATCTTAAGAGAACACGATAAACCCTGGGATATTTACTGCACAAAAGCTGTTTATGAGGATATGACTACAGGCTATCCAATTTTTAATATTCTTGAGCACTTTAGGGGAGTGCATTGGCATGAGGTTTCTACCGAACAAGTGCCTTATACTATTCCTAAAGCGGATAACCTAATATTTACCGCTGTACCACTTAAAAGTGAAGCCCCTCCATACTCACCACATAGGCACAATACTGTTCCTGGAGACAATGTTGGGTATAAGATAGAGGATACTAAAGCAGGAAAGAATTTATTTTACGCACCAGGACTAGGCGTTATTGAAGAGCATGTTTTAGAATATATGGCTAATGCTGATGTCGTATTAATAGATGGTACCGTTTGGACCAACGATGAAATGTCACGACATGGAATTAATGATAAATTAGCCAGCGAAATGGGGCATCTAGATCAGTCAAGTAAAGGTGGGATTATGGAGACATTAAGCGCTCTAAAAAAACCACGAAAAATTTTAATTCATATCAATAATACCAACCCAATATTGCGAGAAGACTCAGAAGAAAGAAAAATTCTGAATTCACATAATATTGAGGTGTCCTATGATGGCATGGACATAATTCTTTAAGGAAATGAAATGACAAAACCTTGGACAAGAGAAGAGTTTGAAGAACGGCTAAGACAAAAAGGGAAGGGGTACCATATTTACCACCCTTTTCACGTTATGATGTATGAAGGAAAGCTTTCTAAAGAGCAGCTTCAAAGCTGGGTACTTAACCGATTTTACTATCAAATAAGTATTCCTTTAAAAGATGCCGCAATTTTGTCAAATTGCCCAGTCAAAGAAATACGAAAGGAATGGATTGTAAGAATATTGGATCATGATGGTGAAGGTGACGCTGAAGGTGGTATTGAAGCATGGATTAATTTAGGGAGAGCTGTGGGTTTGTCCCGAGAGGATGTTACCTCATTAAAGCATGTTAGCCCTGGAGTTAAATTTGCGGTAGATGCGTACATTAATTTTGCTAAACAAAAAACTTGGCAGGAGTCTGTTTGTTCGTCTCTAACTGAACTGTTTGCTCCTCATATTCATCAACAAAGAATCAGCTCATGGCCATCCATGTACCCATGGATTAATGAGGATGGCCTTAGTTACTTTAAAAAACGTTTAACCGAGGCTAGACGTGATGTTGAGCATGGTCTGGGTGTTACATTAGACTATTTTAGTAAAACGCGAGAAACCCAAGAACAGGCCTTAGAAATACTTCAATTCAAATTGAATGTTTTGTGGGTTATTGCTGATTCTATTATGCTAGCATCATCAAATATTAAAGTTGAAGACCGCGATTATTTAAGGCAACCAATAAATTAATGACAATAGAACACGAAGACATATATAAGATTGCAGATCACCATAGATTTCAGTGGGAAAAAGCACAAGATTGCTATGTAATTTTATTCCCAGAGGGTATGGTTAAGCTTAATGGAGGCGCAGGAGAGGTATTAAATTTAGTAGATGGTGTTGTGCCTGTGGCAACAATTATTAAATTACTAACGCAAAAGTTTCCAGATGCTCCGAATCTTGAAAAAGATATCATCGGAATGATAGAGTTGGGTTTAGAAAAAACTTGGATACAAAAGATTAACTAAAGGGTAACAAAAATATTATGGCTGAACAAAATAACGGCGTTTCTAGCTCCACTACTACTACTCAACCACTATGGCTATTAGCGGAGATTACATATCGGTGCCCTTTACATTGCGCTTTTTGTTATAACCCTACAGATTATGACAAGCACACACAAAATGAGCTTGATACTAAGTCATGGTTGAGTGTATTAAACCAAGCAAGAGATTTGGGCGCGGCTCAGCTTGGTATTTCAGGAGGAGAACCGCTTCTTAGAGATGATATTGAGATCATTGTAGAGGAAGCCCATCAATTAGGTTACTACAGCAATTTAATAACTTCCGGGGTAGGCTTAACAGACAAAAGAATTGATGCCTTTAAGAAGGGGGGTTTAGATCATATCCAACTCTCAATGCATGATATCACCGAAGAAATTAATAACTTTATTACTGACACAAAAACATTTCAGCTAAAGAAAAAAGTTGCGGCTATGATTAAGGATAGAGGCTACCCAATGGTGCTGAATGTCGTAATCCATCGGTATAATATTGGCCATATTAAAGAAATACTTGAGATGGCTGAAGCATTAGGAGCTGATTATGTCGAGCTTGCAAACACACAATATTACGGCTGGTCCCTTATTAATAGAAATCAGTTAATGCCAACAAAAGAACAAATTGACCATGCAGAATTAGTAACCAACCAATATCGCGACAAGGTTGGCAATAAAATGAAAATATTTTTTGTTGTTCCAGATTATTATGCAGAAAGACCAAAGAAATGCATGAATGGCTGGGGAGAAGTGTTTATGATCGTAACAGCCAATGGAGATGTGCTTCCTTGTCATTCTGCCAGAGTAATTCCTAATTTAGAGTTTCCGAACGTAAAAGATGATTCAATTAAAGGTGCTTGGTATGATTCCCCTGCATTCAATAAATTCCGTGGCGACGAGTGGATGAAGGAACCATGCCGCTCATGCCCTGAAAAGGAAAATGACTTGGCGGGATGTAGATGCCAGGCATTTTTATTGACTGGTGATGCAGAGAGTGCCGATCCTGTATGTTCTTTATCACCCAATAGGCATGTTATTGAGAAAGCTGTACTTGATGCACAGAACCCTGAACTTCAGGCAAAGCCTATAATATTTAGAACGGATAAAAATTCAAAAAGGATTAATGAGGGCGAAGAAAAAGATCGCTTGTCAGAATTTCATTCCGTACCTTAACTAAGGTAGTATTCATCCAATGAATCTCTTCTTTAATTCGAGGGTTATTACCCTTGCAATGCTTGCGAGCCTTGCACCCTTTGCTATTGATACATACCTTCCTGCATTTCATATTATTGCGGAAGACTTTTTAACATCCCCTGAATTTATTCAGCAATCACTCACTTTTTATCTTGTCCCTTATACGTTAATGACGCTTTTTCACGGTGCCATATCAGACTCAATTGGAAGAATAAAAACTGTTCAATGGGGGCTTGCTTTATTTTTTGTCGCTTCTATTGGCTGCGCATTATCAACATCTGTAGAATCCTTATGGTTTTTTAGAGCATTACAGGGAATCGGGGGTGGAGCAGGTAATGTTGTAGCTCGCGCCATGGTACGTGATCTGTATGAGGGGGCACAAGCTCAAAGGGTAATGGCTACTATACAAATTATTTTTGGAGTGGCGCCAGCAATAGCCCCAATGATTGGAGGTTTGTTACTGGGTTTTGATTGGCATTCTATATTTTTGTTTCTAGCCTTGTATGCTGGATTGATGATGGTAATGAGCTCTTATATACTTCCTGAAACTATGCCACCCGCCAACCGACTACCGTTTTCTTTTTCTCATGTCCTCAATAGATACAAGTCATTATTGAGAAATAATGAATTCCTATTCTTGGTTATTGCAGTTTCTGCTAATTTTTCTGCATTTTTTATATATGTCTTGGCTAGTCCAGTTTTCCTTATGGATCATCTGGGATTCTCATTTTCAGAGTTCGGGTATTTATTCATACCGACAGTAACAGGAATGATGGCTGGATCATTTATAGCAAAGAGATCAGCAGGAAGGATTAGTCCGTCTAAGCTGTTGCGAGGCGGCTATTACTGGATGGCATTTATTGTAATATCTAATTTATTATTTTGCTTATTTTTTCAAAATAATCCTATTATAAATATTGGATTCATTGCTTTATATAATATTGGAATGGCAGCAGTTATGCCTGTAATCTCCATAGCCGCCCTAGATGAGTTTCCAAAAATAAGAGGAACCGCAGCCTCTGGACAGGCATTCTCTCAAATGCTTTTTTCATCTGTAGTTGCTGGAATTTTTGTTCCTATTTTATGGTTTTCAACTTTTGGCTTATCTCTGGGACTTTTTGTACTTTTAGCGCTAGGTATGATTTCGATCCATAAAACTACCCTATGGCATCATCGGTAGTTAGTTACATAAGAAGGCAGCAAAAGTTGCTGACTGAGTCCCCCTTCCTTTCTCCATAAAATCGGTCATAACAATTGTATTGGCATCCATCTGTACAGCCGCATTCTTACTAAGCTGTATTAAATCCTTGTGAATGTATTCTGGAAGTCGTTCAGCATACCCAGTAATCCTAACTGTATTAGTGCCTTTGTCAGAACATTCCTGAAGACTATTAATGTCATCAGCAACTTTAACGCTATCAGACCCATCAACTTTTTTTACAAAATAGCTTCCACCGCAACCTGTTAAAATGGTAAGCATAGTTGGGAGTAATATTAAATAAAGCAGATTAATTCTCAATGAGTAACCCCTTTTTGTTGGGCTGGCCTGCAAAGTCATCAGCATCAGGAAGTGCATCTTTTTTAGCGGTAATAATAGGCCATACTTTTGCCAATTTTGCATTAATTTCAATAAATTCTTGTTGATCTTCAGGCACGTCATCTTCAGCAAATATAGCTTCAACTGGACATTCTGCAACACATAATGTGCAGTCTATGCATTCTTCTGGATCAATAGCTAAAAAATTTGGTCCCTCAACAAAACAGTCGACAGGACACACATCTACGCAATCAGTATATTTACATTGGATGCAGCTTTCAGTTACTACGTAAGTCATAAATCAGTCCTTTATATATTTATCGTTATTCTAATTTATTTTTTACCACTAATCTATCGATTCAATCATTCCAGCACCAACGGTATGAAATGTTGATTCATCAATAATGATAAAGGCGCCTGTACCTCTATTATCAGCATATTTGTCTACAATTAGTGGTTGAGCTAATTTAAAGGTCACATCAGCAATGTCATTTGTTTTTAGATCGATTGCTTCTTCTAATTCTAGGGTATTAATATTTACTTTACTATTGATGCTGGCAATTTTTGCTTTCGATGTCCTTGATGTATGCATTACAAGGTAGGTTCTATTCGGTGATAAATTCGTTTCAGATAACCAGCATACTTTAGCCGTAAACCCTTTTGTAGCAGTGAGATTGTCATTTGCATGAACCAACATATCTCCTCTGGAAACATCTATTTCATCATGAAGTGAGACGGTGACTGATTCCTCAAAGATTCCTTTTTTTAGAATCTTATCGCCAATTCGAATTTCTTTTATTGTTGATTCTTGGTTTGATGGTAGAACTTTTATTTTATCGTTGATCTGAAGTAAGCCAGACTCGATGCGACCCATAAACGCTCTGAAGTCATGCAATTCCTTATTATCTGAATCTCTTGGCCTGCATACATATTGAATTGGTAGCCTAAGAGCTGACTCCTTAATGTCTTCTCTCGTATCAAGGCTCTCAAGAACCTCTAGAAGAGTAGGGCCTTTGTACCAATTGATGAAGTTATTTCTATCAACAATCATGTCTCCGTTTAGGGCGGACATAGGAATGAATTGAATATTAGTGCCGGATTGATCTAAGCCAATCGCAGAAGCAAATATTTTGTAATCATCACATATGGATTGATACTTACTCTCATCGTAGTCGATTAAGTCCATTTTATTAACCGCAATAACAATGTGTTTAATACCAACTAATTTAGTAAGGTATGAATGCCTTTTTGTTTGGGTTAGTATCCCTTTCCTTGCATCAATAAGAATGATGGCAAGCTGAGAAGTTGATGCAGCTGTAACCATGTTTCTTGTGTATTGTTCATGCCCAGGTGCGTCAGCTATAATATATTTTCTTGTACCAGTGCTAAAGTATCGATAAGCAACATCAATGGTGATCCCTTGCTCTCTTTCTGCCTGAAGCCCGTCTGTAATCAAAGATAAATCAATAGCAGACATTCCTCTTTTTTTTGATGATTTTTCTATCTGACTAAGCGTATCGGTTAGTATAGTTTTAGTATCAAATAGCAGCCTTCCAATAAGCGTACTTTTTCCATCATCTACACTGCCACAGGTTAGAAATCTGAGTACGGTATTATTTTTATTTGTATCGTTCATTAAAAGTAACCTTCTTTTTTTCGTTGTTCCATGGATGCCTCAGAAACCTGATCATCTAAGCGAGTTTCCCCACGCTCAGTAATGACTGTGGATGCCGTTTCCATGATAATTTTTTCTACCGTATCAGCCTCGCTTGCTACTGGTGCAGTGCAGGTAATATCGCCAACCGTTCTGAATCGCACTGTTAAATTTTCAACTTTTTCATCAGGCTTTGCTGGCGTGACATTTGTTATAGGAACGATTGCACCGCCTCTTCTTACTATGTCTCTTTTATGAGCGAAGTAAATGCTCGGAAGGTCTAGCTTTTCTCTTTCAATGTATTGCCATACATCCATTTCTGTCCAATTTGAAATTGGAAATGCTCTGATGTTTTCTCCTTTATGGACTTTTGCATTATAAAGGTTCCATAATTCTGGTCGTTGATTCTTGGGGTCCCATTGGCCAAACTCATCCCTAAAACTCATAATTCGTTCTTTTGCTCTGGCTTTTTCTTCGTCACGCCTTGCGCCGCCAATACAACAATCAAACTCATATTCTTCTATTGCTTCAAGCAATGTTATGGATTGGTATTTATTTCTAGGCTCATCTTTTTGTTTTAACACGATAGTACCTTTTTGCATGGAATCTTCAAGTGATGCCACAATGAGCCTCTCTCCCAATTCATTTGCTTTTTTATCTCTAAAATTAATCACTTCAGGATAATTGTGTCCGGTATCAATATGCATAAGAGGAAAGGGGAAGCGACCAGGCCTAAATGCTTTTTCAGCAATTCTTAGTAAGCACAAGGAGTCTTTTCCTCCGGAAAAAAGCAGTACAGGGTTAGCACATTGGCCTGCCACTTCCCTCATGATATGTATTGCCTCTGATTCTAACCAGTCCAGATGACTTATTTTCTCTTTCATTATTTACCCTCTCTGTTATGCAGCCCGCACTCACGCTTTTCATCTACTTTTGTTGGATCAAAATAATCATATTCATTCACTAAGTCATGATCCACCATATAGGAATCAAGCTCACTGTCTGACCAATGATAAAAAGGACTGATCTTTAGAAGACTGTTCTCTGTCTGCGATACGACATCTATCCCATCTCTAAAAGTTGTTTGTCCCTTTCTCAAATTTGTTATCCATAAATCAGGCTTAATTTCTTCCATTGCTCGCCTAAATGGTTCTAATTTAACTTGCTCAGTAAATTCAGTATGTCTTGGATCATCAATTTCAGGAACGGCTCCCATATACACATCCCTATGAGCAGCAGTTTGTTTGGGAGTGTATAGCTGAATATTTAAATTTAGTTGAGAGATAATCTTCTCTGCATACACATATGTTGCCTTGGTGTTGTACCCAGAGTCACACCACACAATTTTTAGCTCAGGGCGTAAACTTGTGCATAAATGGAGGATAGCAACCTCATAAGGCCTGAAATTAGTGGTAAGCATCGGGTTGGTGCTTTTCGCAAAGGCCCATACCATAATGTCTGCTGGAGATTTGTTTGTTAATTGCTCGTTATATTTTTGTATACCATTCATTAATTTAATCTCTTTCCCGTTGATTTCTATCAAACTTCTTCCATGCAGGATATGGTTCATCAGCAGCGCCTTGATAGGGGCTACTAAAATCTTTTAATGCTAAGAGTGCATCATTTGGATCTCTGTCTTCTCTAATTAGGTAGCTATTAAATCCGGTTCTTTTTAAAAAGAATAGCTGGTCTCTTAGAACATCACCAAATGCCCTTAGGTCATTTTTGTATTGAAATTTAATCCGGAGCTGTGTCCCAATAGAAAAAATTCTTCCATCTGCAAACTTACCAACCCGAACACCAATTAGAGGGAACTGATTGATATCGTTTATTTCGCTTATAAAAGAGCCAATTTCTTCATGCGTATCAATCCAAATACCAATTTCCTTGTTTTTTAATCGTTCTTTCAATACGTCTTTGTGTTGTAAGTAGACCTTGGCAGGCAGCAAAATTTTTCCGTTCTTAGGGAGTGCAGTTGCCATAATCTGCTCCTCAGAAAGGGTGTCCTCTCCAGTCAGTTTAAACATAACAACCTTACCAGCTTGCTTTCTTACTTCTGTTGTTATGGTTGGTGATTCCACAGTGATCCATTCGTCTCTTACAATCGCATTATCTAAAATTAGCTGAGAATTCATGACTTATCTCCCTTAACCCCATAAACATTAACTTTAAAGGGGTCAAGCCCAATCCTAACAGCACAATCAATAAAGCTTTCGTCAGCATGCCTTTCGGTGGTGTAGGTCTCAATAATTTTAGTGATAACTGTAGGCATTTCTTCAGCAGAAAAAGAAGGCCCAATAACTTTTCCAATGCTTGCAAAGTTTCCTTGGTTGCCACCTAACGTTACTTGGTACCATTCACTTCCATCTTTATCGACTCCTAAAATACCAATATGTCCTACATGATGATGTCCGCATGCATTCATACAGCCCGATATATTTAAATCGATCTCACCGATATCATGTAAGTAGTCCATATCGTCAAATACTTCCTGAATGGATTCGGCTATAGGAATACTTTTTGCATTGGCTAGCGAACAAAAATCTCCCCCTGGGCAACAGATAATATCAGTTAGAAGTCCAATATTTGGCGTGGCTAAGTTTTTAGACTTAGCTTGTTCCCAAAGACCAAACAAATCATCTTCTTGCACATCAGCTAGAATGAGATTTTGTTCATGAGATACACGTATTTCGCTAAAGCTATATTGATCTGCAAGATCTGCAACCAGCCTCATTTGTTCAGAGGTTGCGTCACCTGGTGCTTGATGAGTCGCTTTTAATGACAAGGTTACCGACCGATAAGCTTTATTTTTATGCGGATGCGTACATCGGTCCAGCCATTGTTTAAAAGCTTTATTATCGACATAATCATTAAGGTTATGCTTAGAGCTTTCTTTATACGGTGGATCGGTAAAAAATGACGCTACTCTTTTTAGTTCAGACTCATCAATCGTATTTGGCCCATCCTTAATAAACTTCCATTCTTGCTCTACTAGCTCTCTAAAATGATCAATACCTAGAGCTTTAACAAGAATTTTAATTCTAGCTTTGTACATGTTATCTCTTCTACCATAGAGATTGTAGACACGAAGAATCGCTTCAGAGTAGGTAAGAATATGTTCCCACGGCAATTCCTCATTGATTACAGAGCCAAGAATTGGGGTGCGACCAAGCCCGCCTCCAACCCAGACTTTGATTGCCATTTTGTTTTGCTTGTTGATAAAAAATTCTAGACCAATATCATGCGCCTGAACAATGGCACGATCTTTGTTGGAACCGGTTACTGCTATTTTAAATTTTCTTGGTAGCAAGGCAAACTCAGGATGGAATGTACTCCATTGCCTAATAATCTCTGCTACATACCTTGGGTCAACTATTTCGTCTGGAGTAACGCCAGAGAATTGATCGGTTGTGATATTTCGTATGCAATTTCCTGATGTTTGGATAGCATGCATCTCGACGCTAGCTAATTCTTTTAATATTTTTGGCGTATCCTCGAGCTTAGGCCAATTAAATTGAATATTCTGTCGCGTACTGAAGTGACCATAACCACGATCATACTTATCAGCTATGTCTGACAGCTTTCTAAGCTGCCTAGAGGATAATAGACCGTAAGGGATTGCAACGCGTAACATAGGCGCATGCCTCTGTATGTAGAGGCCATTCTGTAACCTCAGAGGCCTAAACTCTTCGTCCGAAAGTTCTTTTTTAAGGTATCGGGTTAATTGACCCTCATACTGACTAACTCTTTCGTCTACAAGCTTCTGGTCTACTGCGTCATATTTATACATAACTTACCTTATTAGTTTATTAGTAGTTCAGTCCCTACACCCAGCAGAACCAGGACTAAAATATATCGTAGTTTGTTTTCATTTATTTTGGAGCTTAAATAGCTTCCAATCCAAATCCCTGGTATTGATCCAAGCAGAAGGGAGCCAAGCAACATCATATCCACATTACCTAAATGGTAGTGACCAAGCCCAGCAAATAGAGTTAATGGAACTGCATGTGCTATATCTGTCCCAATTATATTTTTAATTTGCATTCTTGGATAGATGATAAGTAAAGCAGTTACACCCAAAGCGCCTGCCCCTACAGAGGTTAGTGTAACCATCCCTCCAAGTATAAATCCTAACAGGATAGTGAATCCGTTGGTATGTTTGAATGGCTTCCATGCTTTATTTTTTGTTTTTTTAATAATTAAAGGCTGAGATAAAACGGCCAATGAAGTAAAAATGAGTGCGACACCTAGAGACATCTCAATAAAACTGATAGTGCTTTCTGAGCTAAGATCTATGTCCTGAATATATAAATTCATTAATATGGATGCCGGAATACTCCCAATTAGCAAGCGCACAACAATGCGCCAATCGATATGGCCAAATTTATTGTGGCTGATCACTCCAAATGATTTTGTTATTGCTGCATAGAGAAGGTCTGTACCAATCGCTACAGCAGGATTAATTTTAAATAGAATTACCAGTAATGGAGTCATGAGTGAACCACCACCAACCCCAGTCAAACCAACTAATAAGCCTACAACAAATCCAGATAATGAATACTCAATGCCCATGCGCAACCAACTAAATTTAATAAATTAGGGTGAAATATAGCAGATTTTCATATAGTATTTTAATAATAATAACTTCTATTAACATAACTTTTTAATATATATGAAACTACAACAATTACGCTGTATATACGAAGTGGTTTTAAACAGCTTCAATATCTCGACAGCCGCTAAAACCATGCATACATCCCAGCCCGGGGTAAGCAAGCAGATACAGCTGCTAGAGGAGGAGATAGGAGTACAAATATTCCAAAGGCACGGCAAGAGATTGGTTGGGTTAACTGACCCAGGAGAAAAAGTTTTTGATTCAATATCTGAGATTATTAGAGAAAGCAGAAATATTAAAAATATTTCAGCTGAATATAAAAATAATAATGAGGGAGTTTTTACTATTGCAACAACGCACACCCAAGCTCGCTACAAGCTTCCAAAAGTTGTTGAAACCTTTATTAAAAAATACCCTAAAGTAAATTTAAATATTCATCAAGGAAATCCGAGCCAGGTGACTGAACAGATTCTTAAAGGTGAAGCAGATGTTGGAATTGCTACAGAGGCCATAGGATCAAATGATAAAATTTTTTGTATACCCTGTTACTCATGGAACCGCTCATTAGTTATGCCAAAAGAACATCCTTTGGCACAAGAAGAGCGCATTACATTAGAGCACCTAGCGTCTTACCCGCTTATCACTTATGACTATGCATTCACAGGTAGCACTATAGTTTCAAAGGTTTTTAAGGATTCAAATATAGAGCCAAATATAATGCTAACTGCCATTGATGCCGATGTTATAAAAACATACGTAAACCTTAATTTGGGCATAGGACTGATAGCGGAGATGGCTTTTGACAAAGAAAAAGACCGGAATTTAATAGCTAAAGACGTCAGTCATTTATTTCCAGTAAGCACTACGTATATAGGCATAAGGCAGGACACCTTTGTTCGCACCTTTACTTCTGATTTTATTAAAATGTTTATACCTCAAATGACTGATCGTGAGCTGAAAATTATTCTAGAAAAAAGGCAAGTATAGTTAAAAAATCAGTTAATATATTTTTTTACATACAAAATTTTATCTTATGAAATCAGATTTAAATATTGCTCAAGAAGCGGAGCTGAAGCCCATTGAAGAAATTGCAGCATTAGTTGGCGTTTCAAAAGATGCGCTAATTAATTACGGACCCTACATCGCAAAAATAGATGCAAGCAAAATAACAAAGACGAACCAGCAAGCAAAGCTTATTTTAATAACTGCAATGAGTCCAACTCCTGCCGGTGAAGGAAAAACCACTACAACAATAGGTCTTGCCGACGCATTAAATAGCCTAGGCAAAAAAGCCGTGATTTGTGTTCGAGAGCCTTCATTAGGACCAGTTTTTGGTATGAAAGGTGGTGCTACAGGCGGAGGGTATTCGCAGGTTCTTCCTATGGAGAACATAAATTTACATTTTACGGGTGACTTCCATGCTGTTACCTCTGCAAACAATCTGTTATCGGCCCTAATTGACAACCATGTTTACCATGGTAATGCTCTGGGTATCGATGTAAACCGTATCTCATTCAAGCGTTGTATGGATATGAATGATCGTTCAATAAGAAACATTTCAGTTCAAAATACAAGGTATGAATATCAAACCGGGTTTGATATTTCGGTAGCTAGTGAGGTGATGGCCATTTTTTGCTTAGCGACCTCATTACATGATTTAGAAAAAAGATTAGGCGAGATAGAGGTTGCAAAAAATAAAGACTCAACAAAGGAACCAATACTAGCTAAAGACCTTAAAGCTCAAGGTCCTATGGTGGCATTGCTTAAAGATGCTTTTATGCCTAACCTTACTCAAAGCATTGCTCATACGCCAACCTTTATTCATGGCGGTCCTTTTGCCAATATTGCCCATGGCTGCAACTCTTTTGCCGCTACTGATCTTGCTATGCAGCTTGGAGATTATGTTGTTACTGAGGCTGGGTTTGGAGCCGATTTAGGCGCAGAAAAATTTATTAATATTAAATGCAGACAGACCGGACTGAATCCTGACCTCATTGTCATCGTAGCGACTATAAGAGCCCTTAAATATCATGGTGGTATTGAGGTAAAGGATTTGAATGAGCTAAATATGAGTGCCTTAGAAGAGGGCTTTACGAACCTCCAAAGACATATTAAAAATTCTAACGAACATTACGCTAAGAATGTCGTAGTAGCGATAAATTATTTTGCATCGGACACTGATGAAGAGATAGCATATGTTCAAAAAGCCGTAAACAACCTAGGTTTTGATGCAGTTGTATGCCGCCATTGGGCTGAGGGACCTAAGGGAGCAGCCGAGCTAGCAACAAAGGTATTGTTATTAACAGAAGGCAAGAAAAGCTCACCCATTAAATTTATGTATAAAGATGAGGACAGCATCCAAGAAAAAATTAAAGCGATTGCCACGAATATCTACCATGCCAAAGAGGTTGTCTATGAAGATTTAGCACAAGAGCAACTAAATGACCTTGCTACCAAATACATGAAATTTCCTGTCTGTATTGCAAAAACCCCGTATTCATTTTCAAGTGACCCGACATTAAAAGGTGCGGCTTCAGACCATTCGTTAATAGTAAAAGAGATCAAGCTGGCCAGAGGAGCTGAATTTTTAGTGATTATATGTGGGTCCGTTATGACTATGCCAGGGTTACCTATGAAACCAGCGAGTGAGAATATGTCCGTCAATGACAAAGGTCAGATAGAGGGGCTTAGTTGATTGAATGTTATTCAGCAAGCTACACAATCAGAAGAGCTTGTTGTCAATAAATCGAAATTTGTTGGGTATGCTTTGTCAGCTCAATCAAGAAGAGAATTCCTAGCCCATATACATAAAATTCACAACGCCAATCCTGGCTGTAACCATATTGCATTTGCGTATCAAATTAAGACTAAATCAGGCGTAGATTCCTATTTTAATGATGCTGGAGAGCCCTCCGGTACCGCGGGAAAACCTTTGTTAAATATTTTAGAAATGAAACATTTCGCAAATAGTGGGCTTGCGGTGGTTCGGTTTTACGGTGGAATTAATCTGGGGACGGGTGGCTTAGCACGCGCCTATAGTAAAGCTGGGATGATGGCATTAGCCAAAGCAAAAGTTACACCTTTTATTGACTTATATTATTATAATTTATTAATTAAATACAATATGTTAGATAAAATTACTAATGTAATACTTAAGAATAATGGCACTATTCTCGATAAGAATTTTGGAGAAAATATAGCGCTACGAATCAAACTTACCAAAGAAGGGGTTAACGAAATCATGATGCATTACCCATCAATTAGTATGGAACCAATAGATCAACCTTCGTGACTCGGTTATTCTGGTAAAATCTATAAAACCAATCTGTATATATTCGTAACTTAAGGAGCTAAAAAATGAAGCTAGAATCAATTGCCTTACATCATGGGTACGAGTCAGAAAAGACAACGAAGGCAGCAACAACCCCCATATACCAAACATCATCATTCACTTTTGATAACACTCAACACGGAGCAGATCTTTTCGACTTAAAGGTTGAGGGTAATATTTATTCGAGGATCATGAATCCAACTAATGCCGTCCTTGAACAAAGGGTTGCTGAAATGGAAGGGGGTATAGCTTCATTAACAGTTGCGTCAGGAATGGCAGCTATTACCTATGCCATCCAGTGCATTACCCGTTCCGGAGATAATATAGTGAGTGTCAGCCAATTATATGGCGGCACATACAATTTATTTGCACACACTTTTCCGCAACAAGGCATTAATGTCAAAATGGTGGATGCAGGAAATTTTGATGAAATTGATGATGCATTTGACCAGCATACCAAGGCGTTATTTTGTGAGACTATTGGTAATCCGCTGGGAAATGTTGTTGATCTTGAGGCCTTAGCTAAGATTGCTCATAAGCACGGAGTGCCGTTGATTGTCGACAACACCGTAGCTACACCCTATCTATGCAAACCGTTTGATTTTGGAGCAGATATCGTTATCCATTCCTTAACAAAGTATATTGGCGGCCACGGAACTACTATTGGTGGAATTATTGTTGATTCAGGAAAATTTGATTGGGCTAAAGATAAACAAAAGTTTCCTATGTTGAATGAACCTGACCCTTCTTACCATGGAGTTATCTATACGGAAGCTTTGGGCCCAGCAGCTTTTATTGGAAGGTGTAGAGTGGTTCCGCTAAGAAATACAGGGGCTGCCTTATCCCCTCATAGTGCATTTCTTATTATGCAGGGATTGGAAACTTTAGGTTTGCGGATGGAAAGGCATTGTTCCAACGCAGAAGCTGTTGCTCAATATTTACAAGATCATAAGCAGGTTGCATGGGTTAATTACGCGGGATTAAAAGATAGCAAGTATTTTGACAATTGCCAAAAGACTACAGGTGGTCTTGCCTCAGGCATCATCAGCTTCGGGATACAAGGCGGAGCAGAGATGGGCGCAAAGTTTATTGATGCATTGCAGATGATCCTTCGCTTAGTAAATATCGGTGACGCAAAGTCATTAGCTTGCCATCCAGCCTCGACAACTCACAGGCAACTAAGCACAGAAGAGCTTAAAGCAGCTGGGGTTAGTGAGGAAATGGTGAGGATATCAGTTGGAATAGAGCATATCGATGACATTATTGCTGATATATCACAGGCACTAGAGGCGGCAAAATAAGCAATGTTAGTTGAGCTTTTATTAGGTTTAATAGTTGTGATCTCCGTGCTGATTCTATGGAGGCTATTTAGTGGAGGTAAAGAGGGTAATACCATAAATCTTCTTGAAGAAAAGCATCGCCAAATGCTTGTTGATATTAATGATGCGTTAAATAAGTTATCGGATCGGTTTAATAAAACAGTAAGCGATGAATTAACCGCTACCAGAGAATCATTGCAAAAGTTACAACTATCCCAGCAGGAGTCCCTAGCTAAAATTCGAGAAGACGTAATTGAGAAGTTGCACACAACACTTTCTGAGCAGGGAAAGTCACAACAGGATAGCCTGCAGAATTCACTGAAAAACACCTCTTTACAATTAATTCATTCTGTCGAAAATCTAACGAAATCAGTCGATGATCGTTTGCAAGAAATTACTGGAAAGGTTCATGAGCGCTTAGAGGAAGGATTTAAAAAAACGAATGCCACCTTTGTAAGCGTTATGGAAAGATTGGCAACGATAGATGAGGCTCAGAAAAAAATTGATGGGCTGACTACCAACATGGTAAGTCTCCAAGAATTATTAGGTGATAAGAGATCTCGCGGCGCTTTTGGTGAATTACAGCTAGAAGGATTAATAAAAAATATACTGCCTCCTGACAGCTACGCCCTTCAACATACCTTTTTAAACGGATCGAGAGCTGATTGCGTACTTTTCCTCCCTGACCCAACTGGAACGGTTGCTGTCGACTCTAAGTTTCCTATGGAAAATTATCAAAAAATGTTTGAAATTAATTCGTCTGAAATAGATAAAGCTAAAGCGAAAAAACAATTTAAATTAGACGTAAAGAAACATATTTCTGATATAGCGAAGAAGTATATTATTCCCGATGAGACTTCAGATGGGGCAGTAATGTTTATTCCAGCAGAGGCGGTATTCGCTGAAATTCACGCATACCATCCAGAGCTAATACAGGAATCTATGGCCAGGAAAGTTTGGTTGGTTTCACCTACGACATTAATGGCCGTATTGAATACAGCTAGAGCAGTTTTAAAGGATGTTGAAACCAGGAAGCAGGTACATATTATAAAATCAGAGCTAGGAAAGCTCGGTAAAGATTTTGATCGCTTTGATGGCCGTATGAAAAAACTTGCAGACAACATTAGGCTTGCTCATGAAAATGCACAGGATGTTCATATATCTAGTCAAAAAATATCACGACGTTTTTCACAGATAGAGAGAGTTGAACTAAAAGATGATCCGAATGCGCTATTAGAATTTGAGGACAAAATTCGTCAGGAAGATTCCAATGAAGATTAATGTTCTTTTCTTTGCCAGCTTAAGAGAATTATTTGAAAAGGATTCTATTGAGATTGCTAAGCCAGAAAATATCAAAACTGCCCAAGATCTGCTAGATTTTTATGCCAATCATGAGAAGGGGCCTTGGCTTGAGTTACTGGCAAAAAAAAATACTATACGCTTAGCCATCAATCATTCTGTTGTTGATTGGGACTCAGTGATTAATGATGGCGATGAAATAGCTTTTTTGCCTCCAATTACAGGAGGGTAAATGGTAGAAGTCCAAAAAGAAGTCTTTTCTATCGAAGAAATTACCTCGGAAGTAAAAGCGTTAGGCAGTCATATTGGCGCGATAGTTAGTTTTATAGGTTATGTGCGTGATTTTGATGTGAGTGAAAATAAAATGCTTTTAGAGATGCGCCTTGAACATTATCCCGGGATGACAGAAAAAGTTTTACAAACCATTGAAAAAAAAGCTTTCTCTAAGTGGGATTTATCTGCTGTGAGAATAGTGCACCGAGTAGGGATCTTAAAATTAAACGATCCTATTGTCGCCGTGGTTGTCGCCAGCCCCCATAGAAACAATGCATTTGATGCATGTAGGTTTATTATTGATTTTTTAAAAACTGAGGCACCTTTTTGGAAGAAAGAAGTAACAAATAAGGGTGCTTATTGGGTTGAGGATAAAAAGTCGGACTTAAAGCAAAGCATGTCATGGAAGAAGGAAGGCTAAGCGCGCAGTTTTTAATCCATTAGGTGGTGATATTATTTTAATTAGATTAATTTTTTTAGGTAAAGGCTTTTAGTATGAAAATAAAAAAAGTTGTTTTTCCGGTTGCCGGGCACGGCTCTCGCTTTCTTCCAGCGACCAAAGCGACTCCCAAGGAAATGCTTCCCGTTGTTGATAAACCGCTTATTCAGTATGCCGTAGAGGAGGCTTTGGATGCAGGGTGTACCGACTTAATCTTTATTACCGGGAAAACTAAACGCGCAATAACCGATCATTTTGATCATTCACTAGAAATTTCATCTAATCTTACAGAAGATAAAAAACAACTTTTCCGGCAAATGAACAACATCATCCCTTCGCATGCGTCTTGTATTTATTTAAGGCAAGGCGAACCTCTAGGTTTGGGCCACGCAATTTTGCAAGCAAAACCAGTATTAGGTGACGAGCCATTTGCGGTTGTACTTGCTGATGACTTAATTGATGCGCCAAAAGGGGTTTTAAAGCAAATGATTGAAAATTACGCTGACCCCCAGTCTTCAATGATTTCGGTTCAAAAGGTTAAAAAACAAGATGCCTCTCAGTATGGAATGATAGCCACCAATGATACTAAGCCAAACATGCAACAATTATCTGGCATTGTCGAAAAGCCACTTCCTGATGATGCGCCTTCTGAGTTTGGGGTGGTGGGAAGGTATATTTTTTCGAATAAAATTTTATCGTTTTTAGAAAAAACAAACCCTGGGGCGGGGAATGAAATTCAACTCACCGATGCAATAAAAGCTTTACTGGAAGAATTCCCAGTGTATGCATACCACTTTGAGGGGGTGCGTTATGATTGCGGAGATAAATTAGGGTTTATTAAAGCAAATATTGAGTTAGCCTTAAAAAATGAGATATTTGGGGTCGAGCTCAGCGAATACCTTAAGAAAAGATTCGCACCGTGAATCTAGATGAACTTATATCGAACTCCCAGATTATTTTTTCAAATAAAGAAATAGCAGTCTCTATAGATAAAATGGCACAAATTCTTAACAAGACTTACCGAAACCAACGCGTTGTTGTGCTCCCAGTTCTTTCAGGTGCAATTCCTTTTGCCGGACACTTAATACCTAAGTTAACGTTTGAAGTTGTTGTTAATTATTTTCACGCCAGCAGGTATGCAGAAAATATTGGTACTGACAATATCAAGTTAATCTATGAGCCTTTGGATGAAATCATTGCAAACCAAACTGTTTTAGTATTGGATGACATTTTAGACCAAGGAGATACGCTCAAATTTATTAAGCATAGGCTTTTAAGGAAAGGTGCAGCTGCTGTTGCCACGGCAGTCCTTTTTGATAAAGCTATCGATAAAAATAAGTCAATTCAGGCTGACTATATTGGGCTTAATGTACCCGATGTCTTCGTGTACGGTTTTGGTTTGGATTTTAATGGGATAGGGCGTAATATGGCAGACTTGCATGCCTACAATAACAAATAAAACCTATACTTAATGACAAATAAAACAAACAAACCTAACGCAAGAGATAAAGACCCACAAAAAGAACGTGAGTTATCGTTATACGAAAATCCCATTCCAAGCAGAGAGTTAATTTTAGAAGTAATGACTGAAATCGGTATTCCAGTCAAAAAGAATGATTTAGCAATTGCGTTGGATATAAAAGAATCTGAGTTAATATTTTTCGAAAAACGCCTTAGAGCTATGGCTCGAGAAGGACAAATTCTCATCAACCGTAAAGACATTTTATGCATTTCGACCAAGCTTAGCTTAATCGCTGGAAGAGTCATGGGGCATCCCGATGGCTTTGGTTTTTTAATATCTGACAATAAGGAAGATAAGGATGTTTTTCTTTCCCCCAGAGAGATGTCTAAAGTATTTAATGGTGACCGGGTGATGATTCAAATTACAGGCCAAGATAGGAAAGGAAGGCTTGAGGGAGCTATTGTTGAAATTCTGGATAGAGCTAATAAAGTGATTGTTGGAAGAGTCGTTCAGAATAATGGAGTGACGATTGTTGCAGCTGAAGACAAAAGAATCAATCAGGACATATTAATTCCTTATAACCAGGACATGCAGGCAGAGGCAGGGCAGGTTGTGGAGGTTGAAATTACAACCCAACCCAGCTTAAGAGAAAAGCCTATGGGCAAAATAATTAAGGTACTAGGAAGCTATACTGATAGCGGAATTGAAATTGAAATTGCATTAAGAAAACACCATCTTCCTTATCAATTTTCCAGTGAAGCATTAAGTCAAGCTAATCAGTATGGCGATAAGATAGATCAGGAAGCGATTAAAGGCAGGGTTGATTTACGAGAATTACCTTTAGTCACAATTGATGGCGAGACTGCGAGAGATTTCGACGATGCAGTTTATGCCGAGTCAATTGGCAATGAATGGAGGCTCGTCGTTGCAATAGCTGACGTTAGTTCGTATGTAAAAATAGGGTCTGACTTAGATAAGGAGGCATTAGAAAGAGGTAATTCTGTTTACTTCCCGCGCCGAGTTATACCTATGCTCCCGGAATCTCTTTCAAATGGATTGTGCTCTCTTAACCCAAATGTTGACCGCTTATGTATGGTTTGTGACATGCGAATTGATGCAGCTGGCCTCGTCACATCATATGAATTTTACCCCTCGGTAATGAATTCCAAAGCGAGGCTCACATATACAATAGTTGATGAAATACTAAATAAAAACAATGAGGCACTTACATCACAATTTAGCCATGTCCATGATGATTTAAAGCAGCTACAAAGCGTGTTTAAATTACTGTTCAATCAACGTCAAAAACGCGGTGCTTTAGAGTTTGACTCCACAGAAACCTCGATCGTATTTACAGATAATGGAAAGATTGATCATATTAAACCTATATATCGAAATGAGGCGCATCGAATAATTGAGGAATGTATGCTGGCTGCAAATGTTTGTTCTGCTGAATTCTTACTGGATAAGGATGTGGATGCTTTATTTAGAAATCATGAAACGCCAACAGAGGAAAAGCTAGAAAATTTAAGGGGCTTTCTTGTTGAGTTTGGTTTATTTCTAGATGGAGGTAACAAGCCAACAGTTAAGCATTACGGTCAATTGATCGATCAGGTTGCCAATAGACCGGATGCACACTTACTTCAAACCGTTCTTTTAAGATCCATGCAACAAGCGGTGTATAGCAACCAAAATAAAGGTCATTTTGGTCTTGCTTATGAGTCATACACTCACTTCACCTCACCTATTCGAAGATACCCTGACTTAATTGTGCATAGAGCAATTAGGGCTAAAGTTGAACAAAAGAAATTAAATATAAAGGATATAGCTCAGCTTGGAGAGCATTGTTCTGGAACAGAAAGGCGGGCTGATGAGGCAACGCGAGATGTTGAGTCATGGCTTAAATGTTACTTTATGCAAGATAAAATTGGTGAGACCTATGACGCTACTGTTGCGGGTGTAACTGGATTTGGCCTATTTGTTGAGCTAGATGGAATTTTTATCGAAGGACTTTTGCATGTAACAGAGCTTGGTAATGACTATTTCACTTTTGACAAAAGTAAGCATGCCATGATTGGCGAAAGAACGCAGTTGTCATTCAGGCTGGGAGATAGACTAAAGGTTAAAGTAGTTCGTGTTGATATGGAAACATCTAAGATTGACCTTTCATTAGTTGAGGCCGTAGGAAAAGTCATGTTAGCGAAAAAAGCTACCAAAACTAAAAATCATTCTGACCGAAAAAGAAAGACAAGAAAGAGAAAATGAGTGATAAAAAAATTATTTATGGCTTCCACTCCATTACCAGTCGCATAAGACTGGACGCAAGCTCAGTTAAGGATGTTTATCTGGATGAGTCAAGGAATGATGCGCGCATGGGAGATCTATTGAAGCTTATAAAGGAAAACGACATTTCTTTTCATTTAAGCTCAAAAGACCGTCTTGACGGTATGATTCCAAGTGCCAAGCATCAAGGAGTTATTGCCAACATTTATGAATCAAAACAAAAATATGTAACGATCGAAGATGTATTAGAAGAGATAAAAACGGAACCACCATTATTATTAATTCTTGATGGGGTTGAAGACCCTCATAATCTAGGAGCCTGTTTTAGGGTTGCTGACGCGATGGGTGTTCATGCCATTATATGTCCAAAGGATAGTGCAGTAGGGGTTAATGCAACAGTGCGAAAGGTGGCATGCGGAGGTGCAGAGTCAGTACCTTTTCTTGCGGTGACCAATATTGGAAGAACAATTAGGTACTTAAAAGATCAAGGCTTATTTATTATTGGGACAGATGGAGAATCAGCCCAAAGCCTTTACCGTGAGAACTTAACGGGCCCTATTGCTATGGTTCTTGGGTCTGAAGGGAAGGGCATGAGAAGGCTGACACGTGAGCTTTGTGATTCTCTTGTCGCTATCCCTATGCTAGGCCAGGTGGAAAGCTTAAATGTCAGCGTTGCAAGTGGGATATGCCTATCTGAAATTAGGCGTCAAAGAAGTCTAATCTAAGCCAAGTTGGGAGTAAATCTTATCCCTTATTTGATCTAGTTTTTTAGGGTTTTTATTAAGCGCAACACCGTATCCAGGAACCATTTCTTTTATAGTTTTATGGCTGTCGATATTGAACATGGTTGTAAGAACATTAAGCATGGAGTGAGCGGAAACTGACGCTCCAGGAGAGGCGCCTATTAATGCCGATAGTTTTTTATCTTTAGTAAAAATTATTTCAGTACCAAACTCAAGCTTACTTCCTTCCATCGGACATTTTTTCATTATTTGAACTCTTTGCCCCGCATCCAACAAGCTCCAATCACTATCTAATGCTTCCGGATAAAAGTTTCTGAGTTCCTGCATCCTTTTTTTGTGTGAATGTAATGATTGTTTTATCAAGTAAAGGAGCAAGTTGAGATTTTTAAAAAAAACACCAACCATTGTTTTGATGTTGTTAATTTTGATTGTTTTTGGTAAATCAAAAAAAGATCCGTGTTTCAGGAATTTCAAAGTAAATCCAGCAAAGGGACCAAACATCAACGTCTTTTTTCCTCCTATAACCCTAAGATCTAGATGAGGAATAGACATGGGGGGAGATTTAGGAAGTGCTTGGCCATACACCTTTACATTATGCTTGTTTACTACTGAGGGATTACTACAGACTAACCATTTCCCACTGACAGGAAATCCCGCGTAGCCGTATGCTTCTTTTACCTTCATTTTTTGTAAAAGGCTTATCGCTTTTCCGCCTGCACCAATAAATACATTAGACGTTTTAAGCGTAATATTTTTCTTACTTATCAAATCAGAGTAATACACTATCCATTCGTTATTATTGGTTTTCTTTATATCTATAACGTCACTGTTCAAAATTATGTTGAAGTTAGGTTTCTTCATTAGAAGAGTTAATAGCTGGTTAGTTAATTCACCAAAATTCACATCCGTACCGTGTTCAATTTTCGTCGCAGCAACAACCTCATTTTTTATATTTTCACTAATAAGCAGCGGGGCCCATTGTTTAATTATTTCCTGGTCCGAAGTAAACTCCATTTTATTAAATAAGGGCTCTCTACTTAAAGCTTCGTATCTTTTTTTTAAGAATGCAACATCAGTTTCTCCTTTAACAAAACTGATGTGAGGGGTTTTGCGAAGGAATTTTTTTGGTTTAAATTGTGGGTATTTTTTATCAAGATATGCCCAAAACTGTAAGGATATTTCAAACATCTCATTAACTTCAATAGCTTTTCCAAGTGAAATTATGTTATTTTTCATGGGCGTGTAATTAAGCTCACAGTTGCCAGCGTGACCTGTGCCTGCATTATTAAGGGCTTGAGAGCTTTCCATCGCACACTGGTTCAGCCTCTCAATAACGGTAATTTTACAATTTGGATATACCTCCTTGATTAGTACGGCCAGAGTGAGGCTCATAATGCCGCCGCCAACTAAGGTGATATCCTGATTTAGTGGTGAATTTTTCATTGGACGAAATTATACCAAATTAATCCTTGGGATAATTAGCAAAAAACCCTTACATACCATGCAAGGGTTTTTTAATTTGGCTCCCCAACCTGGGCTCGAACCAGGGACACACGGATTAACAGTCCGTTGCTCTACCAACTGAGCTATTGGGGAATAAATCGTAGGGGAGATGATAAGCAGAAATTACATTCTGGTCAACCAATCTAACCTTTTTTTTAACTTTCAATCGCTATTTTAATTCTCTTTATCGCCTCAACTAAATTGTCCATAGAGGTGGCAAAAGATATCCTGAAGTAGCCTTCAAGTCCAAATGCTGATCCAGGAACAACGGCAACTCCTTGACTTTCAAGTAGGAACTCTGCAAAAGCTAAATCATTTTTCTCGCTAATCTTATGAGACTCATAGAGATTTTTTATTGCATCATTAGCGTCTGAAAATGCATAGAATGCTCCTTCTGCTGGTATGCACTTTAAACCATCAATATCGTTAAGCGCTTGTAATACATAAGCATGCCGTTCTTTAAAGGCTTTCACCATTGGCACTATACAGTCCTTATTTCCTCTTAAGGCCGTTTCTGCAGCTACTTGAGATATGGATGTGGGGTTAGATGTTGATTGTGATTGAAGTTTGCTCATGGCGGAAATAATAGCTTTTGGGCCGGCCGCATAACCTATTCTCCATCCCGTCATTGAGTATGCCTTAGATACACCGTTTAAGACAATTACTCGGTCCTTAAGCTTTGGTTCCACCATAAGAATATTGTAAAAAGGGTTGTCTCCAAGATTAATATGCTCGTATATATCATCTGTCCCTATGTAAACATGAGGATGTTTTAATAATATGTCTGCTAGGGATCTTAACTCATTCTTGCTATACACGGCCCCAGTAGGATTTGAGGGCGAGTTTAAAAAGACCAGCTTTGTTGCATTAGTAATACTCTGATCAAGCTGCGTGGGAGTTATTTTAAAATTTTGATTGATATCACACGAAACAATTACCGGCTTGGCACCCGTTAGCTGAACTATATCGGTGTATGACACCCAGTAAGGTGCTGGAATCACCACCTCATCACCCGCCTCAAGAATTGCAAGGCAAAGGTTGAAGATACATTGCTTTCCGCCTACGCTAACCATGACCTCGTCAATCCCATAGTTCAAGCCATTATCAGCTTGAAATTTACTAATAATTGCTTGTCTCAAAGAGGCTGTTCCTGCTACAGCAGTATATTTAGTAAATCCATCTTGGATTGCCTTGATGGCAGCAACTTTAATAAAGTCAGGAGTGTCAAAGTCAGGCTCTCCCGCAGCAAGAGCAATAATGTCTTTTCCTTCAGCTTTAAGCTTGATAGCTTTGGCAGTTATGGCAAGTGTTGGGGATTCCTCGATTCGATTGACGCATGACGACAGAAGTTTTTTTGACAAAAGTTATTCCACGCTTTAAGAGTGATAAAAATTAATGTTAATTTTACTTAAAAAAAATTGTTTAACAAATATTATATTTATTTTTTACATTTATTTTTGCAGTTAATAACCTCATCTAACTCATCAGCTCTGGCCGGGTTCAATTTATTTAAAGATGTAAGTATTTTTTTTGCTTCAACAGGGTGACCTAACTTATTTTCTACCATTCCCATCCGAAACAGAGCATCTGAGTTCATGGGGTCAATAGCTAACGCTTTCTTATAATAATTTATCGCTTTATCCGATAAATCAAGCATTTCATTAGCATGCCCATATTCGTACCAAGCCTCTGTATTATTGGCTTCTTTTTCGGTCCAGTCCTTGGTAATTTTGACTAAAGTAGCCCAATCTTTTTTAACTTTTGGTATGGCTATTTTAAGAAAGAAAGGCTTGCTTTCCTCATCCTCTTCCCAAAGAGCCTTGCCTTGAATGGGGAATTCTTTTTCCATAGGAAGCTCTTTTAATTTATGGATCCACTCAGCCGGCATCGAATAGTACGACCCATAACCAGTTGTCTTAAAGGTATTTATCCCTACAAGATTTCCTTTCATATCAAAAAGTCCGCTACCACTTGCCCCCAACCTGAATTTTGCAGAGCTGAGTATAATTTTTCCACCGTCCATGTCGTAGGCAGAAATCATATACCCACCAGTGGTTAACGGTGCTGGGGAACCACTTGAGTGACCCATGGCAGCAAGCTCTTGACCTTTTGTGAGATCGTTACTTCTACCTATCGGCACTGGATTTTTATTTAATTGAAAGAGGGTTAAAAGACAAAGATCTTGCCATCTATTTGCCTGAACTCCCATTATGGAGTAAGCGGTGTCACCTTGTGAAACCCATGGTTGCTTAGTTTTTCTAAGCACATGACAGTTTGTAATGACTTGATTTTCACCCACTATGACTCCTGATCCGTAGGCTAAGGAACCAGATTCCGTGTACCCTCTTATCATAACAATCGAAACCCATGCGTGCATTAATTTAGCTTGGTCATAAGCAATAGCGTTAAAGGTGATGATGCAAAGGACAAAAATTTTTAACATACCGGACATAATTAAATTCTTCTTTATATTTTTATTTATAGTATCAGGACTTAGGTCAAACATTAAAGTTCGCAACCTTGTATAATTTTATTTTTTTTTGGATTTTAACTTTAATATTTTGAGCCAACAATTCCCCAATAGCCCTTACCTACTTCATAAACCTTTTGAGCCTGCGGGAGATCAACCAAAAGCCATTGAAAAATTAACTGAAGGGATCAATAAGGGAGAAAAATTCCAAACATTACTTGGTGTAACTGGCTCCGGAAAGACCTATACGATTGCAAATGTAATAGCGAGAACAGGAAGGTCAGCAATTGTCATGGCACCAAATAAAACACTTGCCGCTCAACTGTATTCAGAGTTCAGAGAATTTTTTCCACACAATGCAGTCGAGTATTTTGTATCTTACTACGACTACTATCAGCCTGAAGCTTACGTTCCCGGCCGTGATGTTTTTATTGAAAAGGATTCAAGCATTAATGATCACATCGAACAGATGCGCCTTTCTGCTACTAAGGCCCTGTTAGAAAGAAACGACTCAATCATTGTTGCAACCGTATCTGCCATTTATGGCATTGGAGACCCTATCGCCTACCAGGGAATGGTTCTTTACATAGAGGTTGGAGAGAAACTTCTTCAAAGAAATATTATTTTACGCTTAGTTTCCATGCAGTATGATCGAAACGACTTCGACTTTTCTCGAGGTTGCTTTAGGGTTCGAGGGGATGTTATTGATATATTTCCTGCTGAAAACTCAGAAACTGCTATTCGTGTCAGTCTTTTTGATGATGTAGTTGAGGGCATATCAACATTTGATCCATTGACCGGTCAGATATTTGAAAAAATTAAGCGATTTACGGTTTACCCATCAAGTCACTATGTCACCCCGCGAGATACCGTATTAAATGCTATGGAACATATCAAGGTCGAGCTTCAGTCAAGAATCAAAGAGTTTGTGAGTCAAACAAAGTTAGTAGAAGCACAAAGAATAGAGCAAAGAACAAAGTTCGACCTAGAGATGCTCAACGAGATTGGTTTTTGTAAGGGCATTGAAAATTACTCACGGCACTTGTCTGGCAGAAAAGAAGGGCAACCAGCACCCACTTTACTAGATTATTTGCCTAAAGATGCCCTAATGATTATTGATGAAAGTCATGTGACAATTCCTCAGATAGGAGGCATGTCTAAGGGCGATAGAGCAAGAAAAAATAACTTGGTAGATTATGGCTTTAGACTTCCGTCAGCTCATGATAATAGACCTTTGCGGTTTGAAGAATTTGAAAAAATACTCCCTCAAACCATATTTGTCTCAGCAACTCCAGCTGATTATGAGGCAGAGCATTCAAAAATTATTATCGAGCAAGTAGCCAGGCCTACCGGCCTTATTGATCCTGAGATATTCGTTAAGCCTGCTGATTCGCAAGTCGACGACTTACTCGGTGAGATTAATTTACGGGTCAAAAAAGATGAAAGGGTGCTTGTAACCACACTAACTAAAAGAATGTCTGAAGACCTTACTGATTACTTAACCGAACATGGAATCAAAGTTCGTTACTTACATTCAGAAATAGATACCGTTGAACGGGTAGAAATCATCAGGGATCTTAGGCTGGGTAAGTTTGATGTGGTGGTCGGCATCAATTTGCTGAGAGAAGGATTAGATATCCCTGAAGTATCCTTAGTTGC
>DGAZ01000048.1:0-330 GCA_002384685.1 Methylophilales bacterium UBA4017
GCAAGGTGGGTCTCCTTTTAACCCCAGCTAAATAAATTTATATGCGATTATCCTGGCTTGAAAATAACGATAATTTACAGGCTAATTTATTTACATTGGTTATTCATTTAGCCTTGTTTATTTTTATGATTTTTTCAGTAAACTGGCAACCGAAGACACCGTATTATGCAGAAGTAGAATTATGGGATGCTATCCCAACTCAAATAAAGCCTAAACCTCTCATAAAAAAAACTATTCCCAGGGTAGAAAAACCACAACCATCTGAATCTAAAAGAATTGCTGAGGCTAAAAGGGATGCTGATATCCAATTAAAAAAGAAAAAAGCTGCTG
>DGAZ01000048.1:643-3819 GCA_002384685.1 Methylophilales bacterium UBA4017
TAGAAGAAGTGCAAAAAAAACTTCTAGAACAGGACGACTTGGAACGAATACAGGAGGAATTAAGAAACAAAGATCTAGCCAAAGAGACACGTATAGCTATTGAAGGAACAGAAGATCTTGTTGCTGGTTCAAATTCTGGGGAATTAGAAAAATACAAAGCATTGATTCAGCAAAAAATATATCAAAATGTAAATAAGCAATTATGTGGACTAGATCCAGTTGAATTAACATTTGAAATCGTATTGATGCCAACAGGTGACTTGATTGGTAATGCAAAAATGATAAAGTCTAGTAAGATTGAAAGTTGTGATCAGGCAGTGGAAAGAGCAATACTTCAGGCACAACCCTTACCAATGCCTCAAGATAATCGTCTTTTTTCACAGCTTAAAAAGTTGAAGCTTAAGTTTCAACCAAATGGCCCTATTAACTAACTAAAGGCAGCACTTACGATGAAGTCATTTTTAAAACCTTTGTTAATGATTTGGATGGTATGTATCGCGGGGGTAGGCCATACGCTCGAGGTGATTGAGATCCTAGGAGGAAAGGCTAGTCAAATACCGATTGCGGTTATTCCTTTTAAAGATAGTAATCCTAAAAAAAGCCTGCAATTAATGAATGAAGTTATTGCAAACGACCTTAATCGCTCTGGTTTATTCAGTCCCATTGATATTTCTGGTGTTTCAGATTACCCATATGATGAGCGCGAAGTAAATTTTAGTAATTGGGCTGCGTTGCAATCGCAATTTATCGTTGTGGGTAAGATTGATGCTATTGGCAGATCAAACAATCAGATGCAGGTAACTTGGAGTTTGATTGATATTTTTAAAGAAAAAACCGTTTTATCGGTTGCGCTTAAAGGGCAGCCTAGCCAATATAGAGTCATAGCTCACCGCATAGCGGATACTATTTATGAAAAACTCACGGGAAGTAAAGGTGTGTTTGATACCAACATAGCATTTGTAAAAAAATTAGATAAAGAGAGATATAGCTTATTTATCGCTGATTACGATGGCCATAACCCAAGAGCGATTGTAAACTCGAAATATTCTATCATTTCTCCTAGATGGTCGCCTGATGGCGAAAAAATAGCCTACGTATCTTTTGAAAAAAGGAAGCCTGTTATTTATGTCCAAAATATTGTAACAGGAGAGCGAGTATTGCTTGCTAATTTTAGAGGGAATAACAGTGCCCCCGCGTGGTCACCGGATAGTAAAAAACTGGCAATTGTGTTGACATATAGTGCTAATTCACAAATTTATACCATTGATGCAGATGGCAAGAACATCAAACAATTAATGCGCACTCGATCAATTAATACTGAACCTACATGGGCGCCAAATGGCAAAGAAATCTATTTTTCGTCAGACAGAGCAGGAAGCGCACAAATATATAAAGTGGATATTGATACCAATGAAGTAGTGCGGGTAACTTTTGAGGGAAATAATAATGTAAGTCCTAGTTTGTCACCTGATGGAAAATTATTGCTGTTTCTAAATCAAGATGGTGGAAGTTACCGGGTTGCTATACAAAATCTTCTATCAAACCAAGTGTTAAGGCTAACTGATGGCCCTGATGACGAGTCGCCGATCTTCTCACCAAATGGTCATATGGTATTATTTACCTATAAGGACTATGGAAAACTCTCAAAAATTGGTACAGTATCAATAAATGGATTAAAGATGACGCCTATCGATGTTGGTTCTGAATCAATTTTAGAGTCAACCTGGGGACCATTACCAAATTAAATTTTATTTAAACAAGGGATAAATAATGAAACACTCATTACTACTGGCATCACTCCTAGCAGTTCTAGCTGCTGGCTGTAGCACAACAGACATTAACGAACCTATGGGCTTGAATGCACCTTTTCCTGAGCTTGAATCAAGAACATCTGATGGTTCAGAGGTTGATTTAATTGGATCCTCTCAAGGAAAAAAATTAAGCCAGTCTGCATTAGAAGAATTGGCTGCAGCTGCAGAATTAGCTGACAGAGCTGTGTATTTTGACTATGATAGTTTTGCAATTAAATCTGACTTTGAGGGCGTAATAAGTAATCATGCTGCTTTCATAAATAAACACGATGCAGCAGTGGTTGTTTATGGAAATGCTGACTATAGAGGCTCACATGAATATAACCTAGCCTTAGGACAAAAACGTGCGGTCGCGGTAAAACAAGCCTTAGAAGCGTTAGGTGTTAATGGATCAGCGATTGAAACAATCAGTTTTGGTGAAGAACATGCAAATCAAACATGTACAGGTAGCACTTGTGGGCAGGATAGGCGTGCAGATATAGGTTATGTAGGCGAATAACATAACGTATATAAACTGAAGTTTTACATGAAAACATATTACTGGGTTGGTCTAATATTTTGCGCGCAACTTTCGTACGCAGGATTATTTGAAGATGAAGAAGCAAGAAAAAAGCTTAATAGCATTCAAGACCAGCTCAATAATATACAAGGAAATATTCAAAGTAATATTGATGCAAAAGTCACCCAGGCATTAAAGAATCAAAATCCCCTTAAAACTCAAAATGATTTGATGCGAATCCAGGATGGATTGGATAAGCTGAGAGGTGAAATTGAGGTGTTGCAATTTCAGCTTAAAAACTCTCAAGAAAGAGAAAAGACTCTATATCAAGATATTGATAGCCGATTATCTGACTTGGAAAATAAGCCTCAGACTGCAGTAGAGCCTAATGATTTGGTTAGTAATAATACGCCAATTCCAACAGATATTGATACCGTTCAAATTGATGTTATCGACGAACTCAATCCGGTAGCTGAAGAAAATTTTTTACCTGGTAACGTGCCACCATTAATTGATAAAAATATTGAGGTTGCTGCTTATGATGAAGCTACCACTTTGTTACGAGCGACAAAATACCAAGATTCATTCATCGCATTTGACCGCTTTATAAGTGCCTACCCAAATGCAGAGAAAATCGCTGACGCTAAATATTATCTTGGCTATTCGCAGTTTGCCTTAAAAAATTATAATGCCGCGATTAAGACCTACTCAAAAGTCATCGAATTACATTCAGATAGCCGTATCGTTCCTGAAAGTATATATGGCATTGCAAACTGTGAAATACAGCTAGCAAAGATTGGAAATGCAAAGAAAACATTACGCGATTTAATTCAAAGATTTCCAAATGCTGAAATTATTCCAAAAGC